>NZ_FNNG01000016.1 GCF_900106765.1 Tepidimicrobium xylanilyticum | reverse complement strand
GCTATCTTTCTAACTTCATCATAATCTATAACTTCAGTTTCCTTATCTACTCCATAAGCTATAAAGTTAAAGTAGGTTCCTGAAATATTAACTGGGCTGCCATGGGTTAAGTGCCCACCTTGTGATAAATTCATGCCTAATACCTTATCACCAGGTTTTAATACTGCAAAATACACCCCTAGGTTGGCATTAGAACCAGAGTGAGGTTGAACGTTTGCATGCTCTGCACCAAATAATTTTTTCAACCTCTCAATGGCCAAATTCTCTACCATATCCACATATTCACAGCCTCCGTAATATCTCTTACTTGGATATCCTTCAGCATATTTATTGGTCAACTGGCTCCCCATTGCTTCCATCACCTGAAGGGAAACAAAATTCTCAGAAGCAATTAGCTCAATATGTTCCTGCTGTCTTTTGATCTCTAATTCTATAGTTTCCATTACTTCGGGATCAAAATTCTTTAAGTTTGCAAATTCCATAGTTTAAAATTCTCCTTTCATAAGAAATTCTTAACAAATCTGTTTTATTATATCTTCAATCATAGTATAATAAGGGTAAGTATGCTAATAACCCTTACTCATCTATTATATAGTTAATTTTTATCAATTACAATATTATTAATCCCTGTGGAGTGAATTTTATGCAGAAAGATATGTATATTGACAATTTCGATGCCAAAAAACTCCTTTTATTGGCAATCTTGGCAGGTAGAACTATGCTGAAAAATGGAGCTGAAACCTATAGAGCTGAAGATACCATTGAAAGAATATGCAAATCTAGAAAAGGTGTCCAATATGCAGACGCCTTTGCCACCACTACGGGAATTTTTGCCTCTCTGGAATATAACGGAGAAATGATAACTTATTTTATACGGATTAAATCTACTAAGATCGATTTAAACACTATTAGTCTAGTCAATGAATTCTCAAGAGAGTTTGTAAATTCTAACATGTCTATTGATGAAGGATTAGACAGACTTAGAAGAATAAATAGAACAAAAAACTACAAAGAAACCACAAAAGCTGTATTTGGTAGTTTAGCCTGCGCCTTTTTTTCTTTGTTATTTGGTGGCACCTTTAAGGATTTCATTTCCAGCTATATTGTAAGCTTAATAGTTTTAATATTGATTAATAAATTGAATGATTATAAATTAACTTTTTTTATAAATAATTTTATTGGTGCTGCCCTAGCCACTATTCTATCCATTCTATCCATTAAAATTGGCATAGGTAAAAATATGGACACAATAATAATTGCCTCTATAATGTCTCTTGTGCCAGGTGTGGCCATAACCAACGCCATGAGAGATACCATCTCTGGTGACTTTATATCTGGCCTATCTAGAACTATGGAAGCCATATTTTCTGCATTGGCTATTGCTTTTGGAGTAGGGGTTGTCCTAAATATGTATTTTAAGGGAGTGGTCAGATGACCCTATTAAAACTAATTATATTTGCTTTTATTTCCTCTATGGGCTTCGCCATATTATTCAGCATCCCAAAAAACTCCATACTTAAATCTGGTTTTATAGGTTCTATGGGATGGATGGTTTATTATATAATGTCCGATATATTAAACGATAGTATTATAAGCACCTTTTTTGGTGCCATTACAGTAGGTGCATTAGGTGAATTGTTTGCAAGATATTTTAAAAAGCCAGCAACCATTTTTATAATACCTGGAATAATCCCACTGGTACCTGGTGCTGGCATGTACTATACCATGTTAGCATTGATAGAAAAGGACTTTTCTATGGCAGCAAATAAAGGAACTGAAACCTTCTTCATAGCAGCTGCCATATCAATTGGCTTAATAGTTTCAACTTCATTATCAAGATCTATAAAGAGAGTTAAGGACAAAGGTTAATTCTGTTTAGTATATTTAACCATGGTTGTAATCAATTCATCTAAGATTTGGTCTCCTGCTGCCCCATCTAGATATTTCTTTAAGCAATCCTTCATATGGTTCTCTAATATGATTCCACCTACTGAGTTCATAGCGGAGCGAACAGCTGCAACTTGAATTAATATATCGCTACAGTATTTACCTTCTTCTACCATTTTTTGGATTCCCTTAACTTGTCCCTCAATTCTTCTCAATCGTTTTATTATAGCATCCTTATCCTGAGTTCCTAAAGTCAATCTAATTCCTCCTTTACAGTTCCTCCATAATTTTTACCATTTCCATTGCATTTTCATTTCTTTTCTTAATTGAGTTATCTATTATCCTCACTATAATAAAAGAAATTGTTAAAAATATAGTCCCCATTAAAAAACCTAAAATCTCATAGTAATCTAAACCAATAGATTTAAACAAATTTACTCCAATTAGGATTCCTCCTATTAACATGACGAAAGGAATCATATATACAATTAAAGCATACTTAATGATATTTTTAGATTTTGCCCTAATTTCCACAATATCTCCAACCTTAGCTCCAATTTGATTTTCCATATTAACTACTATATTTGGTGCGCTACAACCTCCACAACTGCTACATCCTCCACCACATCCAGCAATCCGTCTTACTTCTACTTCTGCCATATTACCCTTTATCCTTCTTACATAACCTAGTTGATCCACCCGAAACACCTCCAATCACTAAGTCTTTTATCACTTCAGCAGCAAGAATCAATCCTGCTACTGAAGGTACAAAGGAAACACTTCCAGGTACTGCTTTTCTAGTACCCTCTTTCTCCAGATTGATCTTAATAGGTTTTTCAGCTGACCATACCACCTTAAGTTCCTTTATGTTCCTCTTTCTCAATTCACTTCTCATTACTTTTGCTAAAGGACAAGTATGTGTGCTATAAATATCCCCAACTTGGAGCATAGTGGGATCTAATTTGTTTCCCGCTCCCATAGAAGATACAATAGGAATATTTGATCTTTTGCAGTTTTCAATTAAACTAATTTTAGCAGATATCATGTCTATTGCATCTATTACATAATCGTAATCTTTCGATAATAACCTTTCCTTGGTATCATTATTATATATATCCTTAATTGCAATTACGTCTAATTCTGGGTTTATATCTAATAATCTATTTTTCATAACCTCAACCTTTGGTAAGCCTACAGTTTTAGAGGTAGCGTGTATTTGTCTATTGATATTGGTTATATCTATTATATCATAATCTATAATAACAATGTTGCCTAAACCACATCGAACCAGTGCTTCTGCTGTAAAAGAACCTACCCCTCCTATACCAAATATAGCTACTTTAGACTTTTTAAGAATTTCCATTCCTTCTTTTCCCAACAACAATTCGGTCCTAATAAATCGACTATCCATTTTTACTCCTTTCAAACGAGTTTAATCTTCTAGATCTATTCTAATATGAACTTCTTTCAACTGCTCATCAGTAACCGTAGAAGGAGCACCCGTTAGTAAACATGTAGCTGATTGGGTTTTAGGGAAGGCTATAACATCTCGTATATTAGAACTATTGGTAAGGAGCATAACTAATCTATCAAATCCATAAGCTATACCTCCATGAGGTGGAGTTCCGTATTTAAAAGCTTCAATTAGAAAACCGAATTTATTCAAGGCTTCTTCTTCTGAAAAGCCTAATGCCTTAAACATCCTCTGTTGTAACTCTGGGTCGTTTATCCGGATGCTACCTCCTCCAATTTCGTCTCCGTTAATAACTATATCATAAGCCTTAGCTCTTACCTTCTCAGGTTCAGTTTCTAAAAGGTCTATGTCTTCATCCATAGGATGAGTAAATGGATGATGTTTTGCTACATATCTTCCCTCTTCTTCATCGTATTCAAATAGGGGAAACTCTGTTATCCACACTAATTCCAATTTTGAATCATCAATTATATTAAGCCTTCTAGCCACTTCATTTCTCAAATTGCCTAAACTATCAAGTACAACTTGAGCTTTATCTGCTACAAATAGGAGTAAATCTCCTTTTTCAGCTTCCATCCTATTTAATATGTTATTCAATTCATCTTCAGAAAGAAATTTACCAATAGGAGAAGATACTCCCTCTTCAATTATCTTTATCCATGCTAAGCCTTTAGCCCCAAAGGTTTTAACATAATCTTCTAAACTGCTTATATCCTTTCTTGAAAACTTATCACCATAACCCTTAACGTTGATTCCCCTTACTTGACCACCTGATTTTACGATGCTACTAAATACCTTAAATTGAGAGTTCCTAACTATATCTGTAATATTCACCAATTCAAATCCAAATCTTAAATCGGGTTTATCAACTCCAAATCTTTCCATGGCTTCCTTATAGGTCATCCTTTTTATAGGAAGTTCAATCTCTATACCCTTTAGTTTCTTAAATAGTCTGTACAACATCCTTTCATTTATCTCTAATACATCGTCTACATCTACGAAAGACATTTCAATATCTATTTGAGTAAATTCTGGCTGCCTATTAGCCCTTAAATCCTCGTCTCTAAAACATTTAACTATTTGGTAATACCTATCCATACCCGAAACCATCAAAAGCTGTTTCATCAGTTGTGGAGACTGGGGAAGAGCATAAAAATGACCTGGATTTACTCTGCTTGGAACTAAATAATCCCTTGCTCCCTCAGGTGTTGGTTTAGTAAGCATTGGAGTTTCTATTTCTACAAAACTATTCTCATCTAAAAAATCCCTTACTACTTTTGCTGCCCTATGCCTCATCTTTAAATTATTCTGCATAAATGGCTTTCTTAGGTCTAAATATCTGTATCTTAGCCTCATATTTTCAGAAACATTGTCATCGTCCTTTATATATATAGGTGGCGTTTCCGCTTCATCTAAAATTCTTAACTCCTCTGCCAGCACTTCTATCTCTCCTGTTGGAATATCCTTATTAATGGATTCCCTCTTCCTAACAAGCCCTTTTACAGCTAAAACATATTCGGATCTAACTATTTCTGCCTTTTTAAATACATCTTTAGATACGGTACTATCGAATACAATTTGACAAATCCCTGTAGTATCCCTCAAATCAACAAATATCAAAGAGCCTAAATTCCTTTCCCTTTGCACCCATCCCATCAAAACAACTTTTTCATCTATATGGGTTGGTCTTAATTCCCCACACATATGAGTTCTCCTTAAAGTCCCCATTTTTTCTCTCATATTATTACCTCCCTCTAAATTATAAAACCTCTCATCTCTGAATTTCAGGGACGAGAGGTTGATTCTCGCGGTACCACCCTAATTAGGTATATACCTCACTCAAATAGCATAACGCTCCACGCGAACAAAGGGTTAGTTAAACCCATTTGTTAACTCCAAGGTGTCTTCATTAAATATTAGCATCAGGTTTCCACCAGCCCTGACTCTCTATAGCTAAGGGATTTAATTACTCCTCCTCTTCATTGTTCCCTATGTTTTTTAATCATTATAAGATATATTCTTCCCAAAGTCAAGATAGGATAAGGGCCTTTCTGTTCACCATTTCTTCAACCCTTTCCAAATATTCTTCTAAGGATTTTACATTTGGTACCCTCTCAATCCTATCTTCTTCTGGAAAATAAATTTTAGATACTGCTCCCATTCCTAAACCAATTACAGTTTCTTTTTCCTCCATCATCTTAATATTATATATGCATTCCTTACCCTCTTTAGCATATCCTATATTTTCAAAATTACCCATGATTTGTTTTTGCCTATAGAGATAATAAGGAAGTAACCCCTTCTCTTTTGCAAAAATTTCAGTTTCCCTTAACATATCTTCAATTATATTTTGCCCCTTCATTTGATTCTTATATCTATCCATTGTATTAATAAATTTTGAACCCCTCTTAATAGATAAAGTGTGTACGGTCAAATTTTCAGGGCTTAATTTCCCTACGATATCCAATGTATATTGTATTTCCTTTAAGCCTTCAGAAGGTAAGCCAACTATTAAATCCATATTTATTACATCAAATCCTATTTCTCTAGCATCATAATATGTGCTAATTATATCTTGACTGCTATGCTGCCTACCTATTAGCTTCAAAGTACTATCATTCATGGTCTGAGGATTTATGCTAATTCTATCTATTCCATTTTCCTTTAACATCTTTAGCATACAATTACTTATTGTATCAGGTCTTCCAACTTCTACGGTAAACTCTTTAATGGTATCCTCATGAAAATTCTCATAAACGGCTTGTATAATCCTTTCTAACTGACTTGTAGAAATAGCACTAGGAGTACCGCCTCCAATATATACTGTTGTAATAGTCTTATTGGACATTATCTCTCCTACTCTTTCTACCTCATATATAAGCTTATCTATATAATCATCCACCTTATCCCTATACCTGTTAATATTTAAGGAAGGAAAGGAACAGTATAAGCATCTTGTAGGACAAAATGGGATACTTATATATAGGCTAAACCTATTGTTATCTAGTGGATATAGGTATTTACGCTGTTTTTTACCTATATCCAAAATCAATTGAGCCTTATTAAGATCTAATCTATATTCTTTAGTTAAAATACCAATTATTTCTTGATTTGATTTATTCTCATCTAGTAAATTATGAACAATCTTAACAGGTCTAATTCCAGTTAATATTCCCCAAGGTGCTTTAACATTAGAAATACTCAATAAAGCGTTATAAATACTTTGCTTAATTCCAATTCTTATCTTCTTTCTTATACTTGACTTATCAACCTTTACCTCATCTATGTCCACTACAGTGCTTTCTAAAATTAAATTGTTATCTTCGTAAATATCAGTCCTAGCCTCTAATTTACCATTTACTTCAGTTAATCTATTTACAACTAATAAACCTTTTTCATACTCATTTAAATCTTCTACAAATATTATTTCCTCATCAAAATAAAACACCTTTATTAGTTCGTATACTTCATTTACTAAATCGTGACCTACCAAATTGATATAAATCATATTTACTCCCCTTGATAATCTTTATAATAGTCCTTCATTATCCTTCTTATATAGGCTTTTGAAATGCCCAATTCCTTAGATATTTCATCTTTATCTAAACCTAATTCTATTAACTCGTATAAATCGTGTAAATCGATTCCATTTTTATCTCTATTAGAAAAAAACTTTAGTCTATTATTCAATTAAGCCACCTCCCAGAGTTAGCTTACCCTAAAAGATGGCTTTACATTCTATTGTTTTATAAAAGGATTGGAAGCCTTTTCATTTTTTATAGTAGATGAGGGCCCATGGCCTGGATATACTTTTGTATCATCTGGATATATTATTAAACGATTTTTGATTGAATCCATGATGGTTGCAAATGAACTCCTTGGGAAATCAGTTCTACCTATTGAGCCAGCAAATAAAGTATCCCCTGTAAATAGGCTATCGCCAATTTTTATGGTTATACCACCAGGAGTATGACCGGGAGTGTGGATGATTTCTGCCTTTAGATCTCCAAAAATTAGCTCATCTCCATCCTCAAGGAGTATATCCGCATTAAGCTCTATAGTACCCATTACCATAGTGGATGAAAAGTTAGCCATTCCATCCTTTAACATATATTCATCATCTTTATGAACTGCTACTGGTGCCTTAGTATATTCTCTAATTCCTTTGACGCCGCCAATATGATCTCCATGACCATGGGTAAGAATTATATATTTAATATTCAACCCTAATTCTTTTATATGAGACATGATATCATCTACATCTCCACCTGGGTCAATTACAATGCCCTCCTTACTATTTTCTGAATAAACTATATAACAGTTTGCAGCATAGACTCCTGCTGGTATCCTTATTACTTTCAATACTATCCCTCCTAAAAAACTTTTTTGCTATCTATTAATATGGTCACTGGACCATCATTAAGTATACTTACCTCCATATGAGCACCAAAAACCCCTTTCTCTGTCCTTATACCCTTCTCTCTGCATTTTTCAATAAATTGCTCATAAATTTCTTCTGCTAATTCTGGATAAGCTGAAGAAGTAAAGCTTGGTCGTTTTCCTTTTCTAACATCTCCATAAAGGGTAAATTGGGATACAACCAATAATTCTCCTCCAATATCCATTACGGATAGGTTCATTTTATTATTTTCATCTTCAAAAATTCTCAGCCCGAGGACTTTATCCACCATATATTCTAGATCCTTTTCACTATCATCTTCTCCCACCCCTAGGAAAACTAATAGACCTTTAGAAATTTCACCGACCACATTCCCTTTAACTTTAACATTAGCCTCTGCTACTCTTTGTACTACCGCTCTCATATATACCTTCCTTTCATTATACGGTTACTCTGTAAACATCAATTACACCTTTTAATCTTTTTATCTTTTTCATCAATTCCTTTAATTGTTCTATATCCTTAATCTCTAAAGTCATATTTATTATCGCCAACTTTTCCTTATTAGTTCTTGCATTTAATGCTAATAAAGATAGTTGGGCCTCCGTGATTTTTTGAGTAATCTCTGTCAATAGGCCTGGTCTGTCGGTTCCCTTAATTTGGATTTCAGCAGGATATTCCGCCCTTTCATCAGTATTCCAAAATACTTCTATAAACCTTTCCTTTCCTTCAATAGTTGTTAAATTAGGACAATCCTTTCTATGGACTGATACCCCTCTTCCCCTAGTAATATATCCAATTATATCATCTCCTGGTACTGGGTTGCAGCATTTGGAGAACTTTACCTTTATATTATCAACTCCTTTGATACTAACTCCTTGAGACCTATTTCTATCTCTTATAGGCAAAACTTGTTCATTGGCTTTTTCCATGAGAGTCTCAGAGTGTTTTTCCTTATGATTTTCATTAAAATACTCTTTTAGCCTTGACATGACCTGGGAAATAGTAATGCTCCCATAGCCTAAACTTGCATATAAATCTTCTGTAGTATTTAAACTAAGCTTATTTGCAATATTTTTAATCCATTCCTCTTTTAATATATCTGCTAACTTAAATCCCTGTCTTTTTATCTCCTTTTCTAATAGTTCTTTACCCTTTGCAATATTAGAATCCCTCTGTTCCTTTTTGAACCATTGGCGTATCTTGTTCTTAGCTTGGCTACTCTTTACAATCTTAAGCCAATCCCAACTTGGCCCACTACTATTAGCAGAAGTCAATATTTCAACTATATTTCCATTTTTTAGCTTGTAGTCTAATGGCACAATTCGACCATCTACCTTAGCTCCAACACAATTATGCCCCACAGCAGTATGAACCCTATAAGCAAAATCGATTGGTGTTGAGCCATTAGGTAGGTTGATGACGTCACCTTTCGGTGTGAAGACAAATACTTCATCAGAAAAGAGGTCTATCTTTATAGTCTCCATAAATTCTCTCGGATCTTTTAAGTCCTTTTGCCATTCTAATAGCTGCCTTAGCCAAGTTAACTTTTCATCAAAATTATCCGTCTTAACATTGCCTTCTTTATACTTCCAGTGAGCAGCAATTCCGTATTCTGCAGTCCTATGCATATCCCAGGTTCTAATTTGAACTTCAAATATTTCTCCTTCTGGCCCTATTACGGTAGTATGAAGGGATTGATACATATTAGGTTTAGGCATAGCAATATAGTCTTTAAATCTACCGGGAATAGGCTTCCACATTGTATGGACTATGCCCAGTACTCCATAACAATCTTTTATACTATCTACAATAATCCTTATGGCTGTTAAATCGAATATCTGCTCAAAACTTTTATTTTGATAAACCATCTTTTTATATATGCTATAAAAACTCTTAGGCCTCCCACTAATATCTCTAGGTATGTCCATCTCTTCCAATTTTTCATCTATTTCTTTTATTATCCTTTGAATATAAGCTTCCCTTTCTCTCCTGCGTTTAGATACCTTCTCCACTAAATCATAATAACCCTCTGGATCTAAATATCTCAAGGACAAATCCTCTAACTCCCATTTAATCTTTGATATCCCTAATCTATGAGCTAATGGAGCATAGATTTCCAAAGTTTCCAATGCCTTTTCCTTCTTCTTTTCCTCGCTCATATATTCTAAAGTCCTCATATTGTGGAGTCGATCAGCCAACTTAATTATTATTACCCTAATATCCTTAGCCATAGCTAATACCATTTTTCTTAAATTCTCAGCTTGATTTTCCTGTTTAGTCTTATATTTTAACCTTTTTAACTTTGTAACGCCATCCACTAAATTAGTTACTTCTTCTCCAAATTCTTTAATTAAAGTTTCATACGTTACATTAGTATCCTCCAGTACGTCATGAAGCAAGCCTGCAGCTATTGTCGTTCCATCCATGTTTAATTCTGCCAAAATCATAGCCACATTGAAAGGATGAACAAAGTAAGCTTCGCCAGAATTCCTAAGTTGCCCTCTATGTGAAGCTTCCGCAAAATTGTAGGCTTTAATAATTGTCTCTAAATTTATATAAGGGTTGTATTCTTCAATTCTTGATAGTAAATTTTCGATCATACGTTTCACCTATCTCATATTTGCACTGTTTTAATATTCAATAAATTTCAATTAACTGCGGATAGTTTGATTGTTAAATCACTAAATTACTTTTAATACTTCCTTTATAGTAAATAAAATATAACCGATTTTGCAATTATATTTTATAGCAATTATACCCCAAAATTTAAGTATTTTCATCAAATTCCTAAAAATATCTTTGTATAACTATCTATAATTATGTATTATAACCTGTAAGGTCTTATTTCCCATATATTCGTTAATATTAGGTGTATATACAATATCAATTGTTATTCTATTATCTATACCCTTATACATTTTATCCAATTCTTCCTTGCTAAACTTTTTAGATATTTTTCTTTCAAAATCTTCAATATTTCCAAAATACAAGCCATCTATGATTCTTCCTTCTCCAGTAACTAATAATAATTTTAATACATTATTATTCCTTCCAAGAATAAATCCTCTTTTTATGCCAATATTTTTAGCACCAAATAAGGGTTTTGGATTTCCTTTTCCAAAAGGTTCTAAAATCTTTAGTTCTTCCACAAGATTGAAATTAATATATTCTAAAGGCAATTGGATATCTATATATACTTTAGGAGTAAGGTCTTCTTCAGTTAAACTGGCTTGTCCATTTAATCTCTCTCTAAAATTATTTAAATTAGATTTTTCCAAAGATAATCCTGCTGCCATTGGATGTCCCCCAAAAATAGTTAAAAGCTCCTTCAACTTAGATATTTCTTCAAACATATTGTATTCCTCTATAGACCTGCCAGAACCCTTTATTTTACTTTCATCTTTTGACTGGGTCAGAAGAATAGTTGGTCTATAATACTTATCCTTTATTCTTCCAGCAATTATTCCTGCAATGCTTTCATGAACCTCCGGTTCATAAATGACGATTACCTTGTGTTCATCATATCCCTTCTGTTCTATCTGATTAATTGCTTTTTCAAATCCCTTTTCTGTCATTCTCTTTCTTTCTTCGTTTAATTTGTGTAATTCTTCTGCGTAATGATTTGCCAAATTTGAATCCTCTGTTAAAAACAGCTCGACTGCCATTTCTGCACTATCTAACCTACCAGAAGCATTGACGGAAGGGCCTAATATAAACCCTAACGAAAAGGTGTTTATTTCTTTCCCCTCTAGTCCTGTAGCCTTAATCAATGCCTTTAACCCAATATTCTTTGTATTATTTATCCTCTTAAGACCTTCTATTACTATTATACGATTTTCATCTACTAGGTCCACTACATCACAAACCGTTCCCATGGCTACAAATTCAAGTAGTTCATAAGATTCTTCGATATCTATATTAAACTCTTCATATAGAACTTGTATAAATTTAAATGCTACTCCAGCACCAGATAGATGCTTAAAGGGATATTTACAGTCCTTCCTTTTAGGGTTTATAACAGCATCTGCCTC
Source organism: Tepidimicrobium xylanilyticum (assembly GCF_900106765.1). Lineage (NCBI taxonomy): Bacteria > Bacillati > Bacillota > Tissierellia > Tissierellales > Tepidimicrobiaceae > Tepidimicrobium > Tepidimicrobium xylanilyticum. The sequence goes on along the minus strand of NZ_FNNG01000016.1, from coordinate 43,806 downwards.
AGGCAAAATGTATTTTTTTCTTCCCATACTATCTTCCATAAAACTTATATCATGGTGGTCAGTAACAATAACTTTTATGCCCAGTTCCTTTGCTAATTTCACCGCATCAAAAGCAGCTATACCATTATCACAGGTAATTAAAAGGTCAATTCCATCTTTTTTAGCCTCTTTTACAATTCTTTCATTTAAACCATATCCATCATTTATTCTGTGGGGGATTACATAATCTACCTTACCATTACACCTTCTAATACCCTTCAACAGGGTAAGGGTAGCTGAATTGCCATCTTGATCATAATCTCCAGCAATCCTTATTCTTTCACCTTTCAAAATGCTATCTTTAGCTATTCTAACTCCTAATTCCATATCCTTCATCAATCTTGGATTATAAAGCCTATCTAAGGTTGGACATATAAAATTTTCTATGGATTTCAAATCACTTATATTTCTATTAGCCAATATCTTGACCAACAATTTGCTTATTCCCAATTTTTCCGATATTAAGTCTAAATCTACTTTCGGATTCCTTAGATACCATTTTTCCAAAATAAATCCACTCCTATTAATTCAATTAAGTAAAATCAACATATAAAACTGCCATAATGGCAGTTTGAAATAATGCCTAATTCTCCTCATTTGCTAAAATAGAAATTGCACATTCTATTCTCTTTTTTTCCATTTCGCAACCTATTTTATAAGGTTTCATTATATCCCCATTAGTATGGTAAGCATTAGCATGACAACCTCCACTACAATAAAATCTAGCCCAACAGTTCCTACATTCTTCTTTATTAAAAATATTAGCTTTTTTAAATCGCTCTCTTAACTCTTCCTTTTCAATGCCAGTAAACACATTGCCTATCTTGAATTTCTCATTTCCAACAAATTGATGGCATGGATATAGATCTCCTTCAGGAGTCACAGCCATATATTCTGCTCCAGCTCCACATCCTACTGCCCTTTTTGCTAAACAAGGTCCTTGATCTAAATCTATCATAAAATGGAAGAATAAAAAATCCCTGTCCTCCCTCTTAATTCTAATATAGTCCTTTGAAAATTTTTCATATTCTGCTAAAACGGCTTCAATATGCTCTTCCTTTAAGGCATAATCCTTATCTGGCTCTGTTACTACTGGTTCTATTGAAATTTTTTTAAAACCTTTCTCATAGATATCTAATGCATCCTTAGAAAAATCTAAATTGTAGCTAGTAAAAGTGCCTCTAATATAGTAAGCCTTATCCTTTCTCTTATTAATTAGATTTTTAAATTTAGGCAATATTATGTCGTAACTTCCATCTCCTGATACTGTCTCCCGCATATTGTCGTTTATCTCTTTTCTACCATCTAAACTTAAAACCACATTGTCCATATGCTCATTTATAAAATCAATTTTATCATCGTCTAATAATAAACCATTGGTAGTTATGGTAAACCTAAAATGCTTATTGTTCTTCTTTTCTAGCTCCCTTCCATAATGGACTAACTCTTTGACTAGATCGAAATTCATTAAAGGCTCTCCACCGAAGAAATCTACCTCCAAATTTCTTCTATTGCCTGAGTTTTCAACTAAGAACTCCAAAGCCTTTTTGCCTATCTCAATATTCATTAAAGATCTGTCTCCTTCAAAATCTCCTTGGGAGGCAAAACAATATTTACATCTTAAATTACAATCGTGAGCCACATGTAAACATAGTGCTTTTACTATATTATCCTCATTGTATTTTATATCCATCCTATTGGCTTGCTCAGAATATAGAATTCCCCTATCTACTAAAATCTTAATTTCCTCATAAGCCTCAGTTATAGTCTTTTCGTCAAATCTATCTTCTAATAATGCAATAATGTCCTCCAATTTCTTATTATCATAATAATCTAAAATGTGATAAACAACATCTTCAACAACATGAACTGCTCCACTATTAATGTCTAACACAATATATTTATTATTTAGATTAAATTTATGAATCCTTTCTCTCATTTTATATACTCCTTCCAGAATGGTCATAAATTAAAAAGGAGTGGTTAGAACCACTGCCTTTTAGTCTATCTGTTCTCACACTTCTGATTTCCTACTGTACATGAAGTCTTGCAGGCTGATTGACAAGAAGTTTGACATTCACCGCAACCGCCCTTTAATACAGTATCCTTAAGGTTATTCCCAGATATGGTCTTTATGTATTTCATCTAAAACCCTCCCCTGCATGAGTAATACTGAAATGATTATACCATAAATGTATCCATATTTGAAGTTTTATTTTATATTTATGCCTATTACTCCTCCAATAATTCCGGTCACCAAGGCTACAAAAAATTTGCTAAGCGAATATATATCGAATACAAAAGGCTTTATAAAGAAATAATTCAAAAGTACTAATAAAACAAAATATAAAGCTCCCACAATCCCTCCATAGAGCCATCCATTTTCTTCCATCTTAATGGCCATGTACATGCTTCCAAATGTAATACTTATAATCATTATTACAGTATTCAATAAAGGTATCTTCGATTCTTTAAGAGATGTATAAGTTAATAGCAGAGAAATTATTAAAATCAGCACTAACGTTATTGTAAAAGATAGTACTAAACTCTTCCCAATGTTTATTCCTTTAACTAAGGTTTTTTCCTTCATCGAACCACCTCCCTTTTACTTTAAACTTATTAATAAGAGGTGGAATTTATTACTATATCTTATTTTGAACATATAATTGGGAGATAAAAGAGCAAAGCAATTGCAAAAAAACTTCCTTAAAGGAAGTTTTTAGCTATTTTCTTCGCTATCTTCTTTTGATTCTTTTGTCTCTTTTCTGTTGATAACTGCACCTATTGCCCAGCGGGTTACATCAATTTTAGTCTTATTAGCACCTACTTCTATGGTAATAATCTCATCCTTGATTTTTATTATTTTACCATAGATGCCACCAATAGTAATAACCTCATCACCTACTTTTAAACTCTCTCGCATTTCTCTAATTTCTTTTTCCTTTTTCTTTTGAGGCCTTATTGCAAATACATAAAAGAATATCAATATAGCAATAGGCAGAATAAGACCCCCTAAGCCTGCTCCTCCTGCATTTGCTGCTGCCATATAACATCCTCCCTTTCATAATATCTATATTATTTATTCAACATAAAATTTAAAAATCCTCTTTTATTAATCAATATATCCATAGTTTTTGTAAAATTCTTCCCTATATTCTAATAACCGGTCTTCTCTAATAGCAGTTCTAATATTTTCCATCAACTTGATTAAAAAATACAGATTGTGGATTGTGGTAAGTCTAAGACCCAATATTTCATTCACATTAAATAGGTGTCTAATATAGGCCCGAGTATAATTAGTACAGGTATAGCAATCGCATTCTGGATCTAACTTGGTAAAATCCCTAGAATATTTAGCATTCCTTATATTAATTCTACCAATGCTTGTCATCACTGCTCCATTACGGGCAATTCTAGTTGGCATTACACAATCTGCCATATCTATCCCTCTGATTACAGCTTCAAATAGATAATCTGGAGTACCTACTCCCATTAGATATCTAGGTTTATCTTTTGGTAGAAGGGGAGTTGTAAAATCCAGCATCTCGCACATTAACTCTCTAGGCTCCCCTACGCTTAATCCTCCTACTGCATAACCAGAAAATCCAATGTCAGTAATGCCTTTAACGCTTTCTTCCCTTAAATCCTTATACATCCCTCCTTGGACAATACCAAAGAGAGCTTGTTTTTCCCAGTTTTTATGGAAATCCTTGCATCTTTTAGCCCATCTAGTAGTTCGTTCCATAGATTTCTTCACATAATCATAATCTGCAGGATAAGAAACACATTCATCAAAGGCCATCATAATATCCGAGCCCAATGAATTTTGAATCTCAATTGATTTTTCAGGACTTATAAAATGGGTAGAACCATCGATATGGGACTTAAACTCTACCCCCTCCTCTGAAATTTTACGCAGATCACCAAGACTAAAAATTTGAAATCCACCACTATCAGTTAGGATTGGGCCATCCCAATTCATAAATTTATGAAGGCCTCCTGCTTCCTCAATTAGTTTATGCCCAGGTCTTAAATATAAATGATAAGTATTGCTCAAAATAATTTGAGCTCCCAAATCCTCAACCTCTTCAGGCGTCATAGTTTTTACAGTTGCTTTAGTGCCGACGGGCATAAATATGGGAGTCTCAACAATTCCATGAGGTGTTTCTAGCTCCCCAAGTCTTGCCATACATTCCTTTGACTCCTTTATAAGCCTAAACCTTACTGTCATTCTGCTCCTCCTCGTTATTTAATAAACATTGCATCTCCAAAGCTGAAAAATCTAAATTTGTTTTCTATAGCGTACTTATATGCATTAAATATATTGTCCTTGCCAGCAAAAGCACATACAAGCATCAAAAGAGTAGACTCTGGCAGATGGAAATTCGTTATCAGTCCATCAATTATTTTAAACTCATAGCCTGGATAAATGAATATATCAGTCCAACCCTTGCTTGGTATAATCTCACCTTTTTGATTGGCTACTGTTTCGAGAGTTCTAGTACTCGTAGTGCCAACAGCAATAATCCTACCTCCCTCACTTTTAGTCCTATTAATGATGTCAGCTGCTTCTTTGGAGACTTCATAATATTCAGAGTGCATATGGTGTTCTTCAATATTTTCCACTTTTACAGGTCTAAAAGTACCCAAACCTACATGTAAAGTCAAATAAGCTATATTAACTCTTTTTTCTTCAATTCGCTTTAGTAATTCCATGGTAAAATGTAGACCAGCCGTAGGTGCTGCCGCAGAGCCCTCATGTTTTGAATATACAGTCTGATACCTTTCTTTATCCTTCAATTCTCCTTTAATATATGGGGGTAAAGGCATCTCTCCTAATTTATCCAGTATTTCTTCAAATATACCATCATAAATGAATTTTACATTCCTAGTCCCATCTTCATTAATGGATAAAACATCAGCTATTAATAACCCATCTCTAAAAATTATCCTGTTATTAGGTTTAACTTTTTTACCTGGCCTTACCAGAGTTTCCCACGTATCCCTTTCAACCCTCTTAAGTAATAAAAATTCAATCTTCTCTTTTTTGCCTTCTCTACTGCCAAACAGCCTAGCTGGTATTACCCGAGTATCGTTTAATACCAAGCAATCCCCGGGATAGAAATAATCTATTATATCCTTAAATATCCTATCCTCTAATTTGCCAGTTTTCTTGTCGAGGACTAGAAGCCTAGACTCTTCTCTATCCTCAATAGGATATTGGGCAATTAGTTCTTCTGGTAAATCATAATAAAAATCTTCAGTTTTCATTGCATCATCCTCTACCTATTATTAATTGTAATATCAATTCCACTATAATAATGCTTTAATATATCTTCATAAGAATACCCAAGTTCCGCCATCTTCTTAGCTCCCCATTGACTCATACCTACTCCATGACCATATCCCTTTCCTTCTATTATGAAACTATTAACCTGTTGAGAAACACTACTATCATTTCCTACTATTCCATCTCGGTTAATAAACCTACTGGTAATACCTCTGGAAGATCTTCGTTCAAAACTGCTATCAATTACTTTTACATTATTTAAATCCACTAATTGGGGAGTTGAACTTTTACTATCAATTGCATATACATTGGAATTAACTTCTTCATAAGAACCTTTTTTTATGGTAAATAGATTGCTTTTGATTTCATTTAACCCTAATACCTCTCTAATTTCCCCTTTACTCAATGTCCTTTCTCCGGAAGTCCCTACTATTTTAAGTTTTGTAACCCGACCACTAGAAGAAGTCTCTGTAATTTTAATATCTAATATATTGCCTACATTTATACCATAATCCTTTAATTTACTATTAATTTCATCAGTAGTCATTTTATAACTCCAAGTACCATTAGGTGCATCAATGGAATACTTATCGTCAACGGAAGTTAAATAAGGATGATTATAACCCCAAGCTTCCGATGAGGCTTCTGTAATACCTCCACTATTTGAATGATATAAAGCATCTATTATATTTCCAGCATAAGTAATAATCATCCCCCTTGTCATATCTACTGCTCTATTAGTATTTTCCTGTTCTCCATCCATACCTCCGTAAACCTGACAATGGGTATTATCGCAAAGATCATATCCGTGGGCAATGTGTTTACTTCTATTTTTCAACGCATAAGTTCTGGAAGCAATGGCTTGTGCTTTTAATGCTTCCATTTCAAAAGAGGCAGGCATTTCTCTCGGAACTACACCGTATAAATAGTTTTCTAAATCGATATAATTTATAACTATTAAATTACCGTCTATTATCTTAAATTGTATAAAATCTCTGTAAAAATTATCTTCTACTCTCACCTTTCTCTCGTTAGACTTCCCAGATGTTAAAATCAATTCCTCTTCTTGATTGTATGAAAATAGAAGATTACCTTCCATATCAAAAATTCCTATGATATCTTTTTCCAATACTGCTACTCTAACATTTTCCCCTTCAAAATAATCTAAATATCCTATTAAATCCCCTTTGTTATATATTAAAAAGCCTTCTTCTCCATACAGGTTCACATAAGAGTTGGATTTTATAGGGCTTGTCAACCTTATCGCAATAAAGCTATTTTCCATAGAATTTGCATATATATAATCACTATTAAGTATTCCAACGATTAAAATTACTAGTACCAGGAAAACAAAAAGCCTTTTCATAATCTGTCCTCCTATCTTTTGATCACATTTAATAATAAAGTCAATATTATGCTAATAATTATACTAGATGCAATTGGAAAGAAAAATGTAAAATTGCCCTTTTGGATGAAAATATCCCCTGGTAATTTCCCTAAACCAAATTTCGAACCAAGGGTAAATGCTATACCTACTATTACAAAAACTATACCTAATGTCAAAAACATCCTACCAAAGGATTCCATCCTATCCCTCCTCCTCTTCCTTAAACGGTATTTTGAAATGTTCATAAGCTTTCCTTGAAACTACCCTACCTCTAGGAGTCCTGTTTATAAATCCTATTTGCAATAAATAGGGTTCATAAACATCTTCAATAGTAGTTCTTTCTTCACCAGTAGCTGCGGAAAGAGTATCCAATCCTACAGGCCCACCGTTAAAGCTTTCTATCATGGTAAGAAGTATTTTCCTGTCAACTTGATCTAAACCAAGTTCATCCACTTCTAACATCATTAACCCTTTCTTGGCTACATCCCAAGTAATAATTCCATCCTCCATAACCTGGGCATAATCCCTCACCCTCTTTAACAATCTATTTGCTATCCTAGGTGTGCCTCTAGACCTTTTAGCTATCTCCATAGCTCCTTTATTGTCAATGGGAATATTTAATATTTTGGAGGATCGCTTAACAATCTCTTGTAAACTATATTTATCGTACAATTCCAAATTTAGCATTACTCCAAATCTATCCCTCAATGGAGATGTTAATAAACCTGCTCTTGTTGTAGCACCAATTAAGGTAAACCTTGATAAATCCAGTCTAATAGACCTAGCACTAGGTCCTTTTCCTATGATAATGTCTAGAGCAAAATCCTCCATAGCAGGATACAGTATCTCCTCTACAGATCTATTTAATCTATGTATTTCATCGATAAATAATACGTCGTCTTCTCCCAAATTGGTCAATATGCTAGCCAAATCACCTGGCCTTTCAATGGCAGGACCTGAAGTTATTCTAACATTTACTCCCATTTCATTAGCAATGATATTAGCTAGAGTAGTTTTTCCCAACCCAGGTGGACCATAAAGGAGTACATGATCCAAAGGTTCTTTCCTTTCCTTTGCGGCTTGTATGAATATTTTTAGTTTTTGCTTAACTTTATCTTGCCCGATATATTCCTCCAACCATTTAGGCCTTAAATTAGCCTCTATTTCCCTATCTTCTTTTTGAATTAAACTAGAAACAATTCTTTCATTTCCATTATCCATTTGCTATAACCTCTCCTTACTATTTAGAAAGCCTTTTCAAAACTTCCCTAATAATATCCTCAGCGGCCATTCCCCTTGTATCAATTTTATCAATAACCTTTAATACCTCTCCTTTGGAATAACCTAGAGACATTATACCATGTATAGCCATTTCTATCTCATCATTTTCTAACTCAGGTTCCTCATTAATTACAATACATTCTTTATTTATTCTATCCTTTAATTCCAAAATAATCCTAGATGCAGTCTTTTTACCAACTCCTGGAGCGTTACAAAACTGACTAGAATCGTTTTTAATAATTGCTAACTTTATTTGATTTGGTGTAAGACTAGAAAGAATGTTCAAACCCACCTTTGGTCCAATTTTAGAAACTAGCAATAATAGATTAAACATTTCCAATTCTTCTTCAGTCGTAAAACCATAGAGATTAATTCCGTCTTCCCGTAAGCTAAAATGAATATACATGGTCACATTTTGACCAATAACAATATCTATAAGTGAATTCTTTGAAGTATATATCTTATAGCCTATGCCATTATTATCTAATACTACATAATCATCCTTAGTGTTGACGACTTTTCCCGTTATATATTCATACATTTTATTCAACCTCTTTATTTCATTTTAAACATGTCCTTATAATTTAAACAACTACTATGACAAATTGCTACAGCCAATGCATCAGCTGCATCGTCTGGCTTAGGTATTTCCTTTAAATTAAGAAGTATCTTAACCATTTCCTGAACTTGCCTCTTTTCAGCCCTACCATAGCCTACTACAGATTGTTTTATTTGCAACGGAGTATATTCATAAACCTCTAAACCCTTATTTATTGCTGCAAGTATTTCCACACCTCTAGCTTGTCCCACTTGAATTGCTGTCTTTACATTCTTATTAAAAAACAATTCTTCTACTGCTAAATCCGCTGGATTAAACCTATCTATAATAGAAGATAATTCGTCATAAATTAACTTTAGCCTTTGAGGAAAAAAAATATTTGAATCAGTTCTAATAACTCCATAGTCCAGCAACCTATATCTATTTCCTTTATACTCAATTACCCCATATCCTACTATAGCAAGTCCAGGATCAATGCCTAATATTATCATTTTTTTCCCCTTTCAATAATATATCATATATACATATTACCACATTTTAAATAGAAAAACTAAGTTAATAAACTAACTTAGTTTAACTAATAAAGTTTTCCAACACATCTGATAATTCTTCTAAACTATCCACTCTTATTCCCTCTTTTAACTTTTTCTGATCTATTTCTTTTAAAAGGGTTATAGGATAATCATTAAAAACCTTATCTAATACTTCCATGCCGTATTCATCTATCTTATATATGGCAACCTTTCCATCAGACTCTCCGATTATATAGTGGTTAGTACAAAGATGGTCTTTTTCTTCCCTTAAAATGATACGACTAGTAGTAAAATGGACTATCCTTACATTGGGAAAATTTTCTTTCATATATTCGCGGTATTCTTTTTCCGTCATATTTATTATATTTTCATCTAAATCATTAATTATTGTTATGTTATGATTACAAGCTTTATAATGAATCTTCTTCTCTATATAGACATTTGGTGAAATCCGTTCTTCTTCTTTTAATATCTCTAAGTTCAAAGGATCTACCCCTTTGCCATTATGTGAAATTAAATTGTCATTTTTCGCCTTTCCACTCATAATCTTATATCCTAATATAAAGCTAACTAAAAATAAAGCAGTACAAAATAAAAAGATTAAAATAGCATTCTGCTTTTTCATAAATATCCCTCCAGTATTATCTAGAGGAATATTTTTCCCAATTTACAACATTTTATACATGCATATTATCTAGAAATTTCTCCTATTTTAAAACCAGCCTTTTCTATCTTTTCTATAAGTCCAATTACATCCTTTGTGTCCACCCGGATTATTACCCTATATACATCTAATACCTTAGCATCAACTGCTGCAAAATTGATTATATTCACATTTTCTTTCCTAATGACTTCAGTAAGCTTTGCCAGTTGTCCAGGAATATCTAGCATATTTACTACAATTCTAGTCCCCTTATCCAATCCAAATATTTCCGAAAATGCATCGAAAATTGAGCTATGAGTTAAAATACCGGTAAACTTGTTTTTCGAATCGAAAACTGGTAAAAAAGGAGTCCTCCATTCCTTTAAAAGATATGAAGCATTTTCTATGTAATCATCTTCTTTTATGGATCTAAAATTAGTACTATATAAGTCCTTGACCTTTGTATTCTTCAAAAATTCATTCTTATCTCCTTGGTTATATTCAAAATAATTTCTGTATATAGCCTCTTTCATTAGATAACCTTTAAATTCATCACCTTCTAAAACGGGTAAAGACATAAAATCTCCTTCTTGGATTTTCTTTAAGGCTGTATAAATATTATCTTGTAAATCCAAAGTAACTAATTTTTCCCTTCTTAGCATGTGATTTTTTACATACATCATAATCCCCCCAATTTATATATACCTATTAAGAACCCTATCATTTATTCCAAACCAGCTTGCTTCTTTATATAGATTTATGGCATTTTTAATTATTATATCTACTATCATTTTGTATAGGTCTCTTATTTCCTTTGTAGATAGATAAGATTCCTCTTTTATATTAGGTTTATTGAAATTATATTCTATCTTCAGCTGTTTATCAATATACATATTTAAATTATATATCTTACTTTTTATAACCCTTTCACAGTATGTAGTTATAAAGTCTGTTAGATGTTTTTTCTCCTCATTCTCCCTATCTATATCTTCACAAATTTTAATTTTTAATTTTTTTACTTCATCTATAGAAACATTGTAGTGGAATAAAAAGTTTCTTTCATACAGCATATCTATAGAATAATGTTCTATAGCTTTATCTTCCAATATATTAGCCCATTTATTATTGTAAAATCCGTTTTTATATCCTTCTAAATATATGGTCAATTCTAGCCTATTTATATCTTCATGGATTAACATTGTAATGTTATTAGATATAAGTTGTCTATCTTTTCTTGGAAACAAAAGCCTTCTTACCCTTCTCCTAATCTCCTTAGTACAAACATACTTAGGAGAAATATTTGTCATTCTCGTTTCCAAATCGTATAAATTCAGGAGGATATGTATTGAGTTTATATCGCCATTATACAAGAAATTATATCTTAGCCCGTTATAGATTTGCCAAAGTTCAGCTTTTGCCAATACCAAAATAATCCCTCCCCATAGCAATTGTTTCCAAAACTCTGGAGGATTAAACCATCTTTTTCTTTTTAATTTTGACACTTAATTATATTATACTACAAGAAACGATATTTCTGGGATTAACTTTATTATTTTTATTAAAAATCTAATTAATATAAATAGAAAAATAAAAAGCATTGAAACCAGTCCAATGCTTGGTTTAAAAATAATTATTTAGTATTACTTTTGTTTAACTCTTCCTGTTTTAACAATATGGATATTATAGTATCATAATCTAATCCTTTCGTCAATTTATAATCTCCTACCCTGAGCCTTTTATCTATCCCTTTTGCCTTTCCATACTTTAAAAAATCTTCTGCATCATTTATTATGCCTGCCTTTTCTAGTCCTCTGGACACCTTAATAAGGGAATCTCCATATTTTATAGAAAAGGTTATCTCCTCTACATCTTCGATTGCTATTTCATTATAAATTTCCTCTTCTTGAGTTTTCCCTCCCTCTTGAGTTTCTATTTCTTCTTCAATCCGCAACTCTTCAGCTTCTTTTTCATTCTGAACATGATTTTGAATATCTTCTTGGTTAGTAGTAGCAGTAATGTTAATATTATCCTTTATGAAAACCATTCCTAGTTCTTTTGCCTTCTCTATTATTTCTTCATCTGTGTACTCTCTATATGTCCATTGAGGATAAAAAGTATATACAGCATTTGTAACAATAATTCCTATACCTAATCCCAATAATAAATATGGCAACCTATGCTTTTTAAACATTTCAAAACTCCTTACCTTTTTTACTCTATTTTACAACATATTTTGACTAAAGTAAAAATATTTTTTCCTTTTCACATTCTTCAATTATACTATCCGTCCAAACCGAAGCTTGAACTTGCCCAATATGTCTTTTTTCTAGGAAATACATACATATTCTAGACTGGCCAATTCCCCCACCAATAGTAAGAGGTAGCTCCCCTTCTAGCAACATTTTATGATAGATAAACTCCTTCCTTTCTTCTGCATTTGCAATTTTTAATTGTTTTTCTAATGCAGCACCATCTACCCTTATCCCCATGCTAGATAATTCTAAAGCCTCACCTAAGATGGGATTCCAGAACAGAATGTCTCCGTTCAATTCCCAATCATCATAGTCAGGTGATCTGCCATCATGGGGAAAACCAGATTTTAATCTGCAGCCTATTTTCATCAAGAAAACTGCTTTATATTCCTCACAAATTAAATGTTCTCTTTCTTTAGGGCTTTTGTCGGGATATCTATCTTCCAACTCTTGTGTTGTTATGAACTTTATCTCTTCCGGTAGTTTAGCTTTCAAAAAAGGATATATTCTATTAATTCTTTTTTCTGTAGCTTTAAATACTTCATATATATCTTTCACCACTTTTTTAAGATATTCTTCATTCCTATTTTCTTTTGAAATTACCTTTTCCCAATCCCATTGATCAACATATATAGAATGGGTTCGGTCAAGAACTTCATCAGGTCTAATCGCATTCATGTCCGTATAAATCCCTTCACCTATCTTAAAACCATATCGTTTTAATGCGAATCTTTTCCATTTTGCTAAGGATTGAACTATTTCTATTTCCTCATTATATTTTCTCATTTTAAATGATACAGCCTTTTCTACCCCGCTCAGATAATCATTTAAACCTGACTCGGGTCTTACAAATAGTGGAGCTGATACCCTAATTAAATTTAACTTTTTGGCCAATTGCCTCTCAAAATAATCCTTGATAATTTTTATAGCTATTTGAGTTTCCTTAACATCTAATCCTCTCATGTTTATCCCTCCTGAATAATTAAAATAAAAAACCTTTCATCCTAAAGGACGAAAGGTTAACTTCCGCGGTGCCACCTTAATTAGCAAAAGGCTCTCTTTAGCCAGTACAGAATAATTCAATAAAGAATCATTCGATACTGCATAGTTGATAACGGACTATACCCGTCTAAGCCTACTCTTTACAATAGCAAATTTCGGTTAGATGCTTAGGGATGTTCTTCATCATTAATTCCGTGCCGGATTCCCACCAAGTACCGACTCTCTGAAACTTCCTTAATGACTACTCTTCCCATCATCGCTTTCACCATATTAATAAGGTATTATATTCAATTTAACCATATATGTCAATAGGTTATTTTTATTTTTTGATCAAAGAATTGAATAAATCGTTAGTTTTTCTTTCCCTTTCTCTTGTCTCCTCTTCGTTAATAACAAATCTATCTTTTATATATTCTACTACATCCCCTTCTTTTAGATTATCAGGAAAAAGTACTCTATCAAACTCTAAGACCCCGCCATCGCTCAATATTTCAATTACGACCCGATCCTCCTCAAACCTATCAACTATACCTTTCACCTAATCTCCCCCTATTTAATGCAATTTTTATGAGGTCTATAACCCATGTTTTCTGCCTCCACAATGGATGTAAAAAATATACGGTTTTCCTCAATTGGTAATGAGTTACATTCTATACTATGGAGTACCTTAGTGTTTTTATTTCCAATATACATTATTGCAACAGCATTCTCTTTTCTTGCAATCTCCGTTTCATAAACCCAGCGTTGTCCATCTGATATAAATACTATATCTCCTAATCGGTCAGTTCTTAAAATCTTAGTGCCTATTTTATTTAATCTCTCTAAGGTTTCCCTATGTGGATGCCCATAGGCATTCTCCCTCCCTACGCTTATTATTGAATACTTAGGATTAACCTTTTCTAAAAAGTCATCATTAGTAGAAGTTCTACCGCCATGATGACCTACCCTTAATAGATCTGCTTTAAGGTCTAAACCACTATCTATCATATCCATTTCCGAATTTTTTTCCGCATCTCCAGCTACAATTAATGAGTTATCGAAAAAATCTATTTTAGAAACAATTGAAAAATCATTTGTTGCATCATAATCATCTCTATTAGGAGCTAAAAAATAAAATTTTAGTTGTTCTTCATCTATTAGGTAATCTCCAGCTTTGACTATATCTATATTTAAATTTTGCTTTTTAATCGCCAACAATAATTCCTCGAATACAACCGTATTAGCCGTTTTATTGGGCATATACACCTTTTTAATTTTAAAATTCTCCACTATCTGGGGTAGGCCTCCTATATGGTCTTCATGGGGATGGGTGACTATTAAATGATCTATTTCTTCTATACCTAATACCTCAATATATTTGACTACCTTATCTTGGGCACTTCCAGGCCCTCCATCAATTAGAGATACCTCACCATTGGGGAGCTGTATTAAAGTCGAATCTCCTTGTCCCACATCAATAAAATGGATTTTAAGTAGATTTTCATAATCCTCAGAGGGTATTGTATCCGTAACTACATTACAACTCGTTGTAATTATGAGAAACGCCAATACTAAGAACAGTATGCCTATCCTATTTTTATTCACCAATTTTCCTCCTTAAATTATTACATATCCTTCTCCTTAGAAAAAATCCTCCCTATCCACAGATAAGAAGGACTAAAATTCAAAAGCAAAATCTTTATATCTTTCTTCATTATATGCTTTAACCGTATCAATTATAAAATAAGAAACTTTCAAATTCAGTGATAATGCAAAATTCAGATCATTGGCAAATCCAGTCTTAAGTGAATATTCCTCAATTACATCTTCTATATATTTCTTTAACAGTACCTTAAGCTTAATGACTCGGTTCTGAAACATATCTATATCATCTATAGTTATTACATTCTTTTTAAAATTGTGATTCATTGCATAATCATTTAGCCCTGACTCATACTTAATATGCTTAAACATGCTGTTTACATAAGTCCATCTTTCTGCATGTGGAAGGCAGACAAAATCACTTAAATAATGGGATATGATACCAATTTTTTTGCTTAATAATTTAATTGCTAATGGGTCAGCCGCTGAATTGAAATCTACAAATCTGCTTAAAAAAATTAATTTAATTATTTCATTTACAATATAATTAAGACTCTCTTTTTTATAATGTCTGTGTAGTCTAAATTGTGGTAATATGTCTGGTGCTACTGAACCCCATAACAGTTTATTCTTATCTAATTTAATCCCATAGATATCATAAATATTATCACAGATGTTGCAACCTATAATCTTATGTGTATCGCCAAAAATGATAAACACATCCTTTACATAATTTTTAAAACCTTATTCGATATTATAATATAAGGATTAAAAAGTCAATATCAAAAATTGGCATAACCTATTAAACCATTAAAAATATCTTAAATTAGCCATTTAGCTTTTTGTCCAAAATTTCCTTATATATTTGGTAGTTATCTTGGTTAAACAATACAAAATATACTTCTTCAATAAAATTCTCTTTGGCAATAAAATCCATTACAGCTCTAGTTGCCACCTCTGCAGCATCTAGTTTTGGGTAATTATAAACTCCAGTGGAGATAGCAGGAAATGCTATGGTTTTTAAATTATATTCTTTGGCCAGCTTTAGAGAATTATAATATGCATTATATAATAATTTTTCTTCTCCACTTGTTCCATCTCTGTACACAGGTCCAACGGTATGTATTACGTATCTACTAGGCATATTTCCTGCAGTTGTAATTCTTGCCTCTCCAGTAGGACAACCCCCTATTTTTTTGCATTGTTCTAGGATAGTAGGTCCTCCTGCCCTATGAATGGCACCATCCACTCCTCCACCTCCTAATAAGGTGTTGTTTGCTGCATTCACAATAGCATCTACTTCCATCTTAGTTATGTCACCTTGAATTATATTAATCTTTGTTTTATTATAAATATACATCTGGCATCCCTCCTATATTAATTATACCTATTCTGTGCAAAAATCAAAAATTGATTTATAATAGGTAGGGACATTAATTATAGACATTGCCAAAATCAATATATCAGGAGGTATTAAATTGAAATATAAAGACGTAGTAGAAGCTATTTTTGTAAACAGACCTAACCGTTTCATAGCCAATGTAATATTAGATGGTAAATTAGAAAAGGTTCATGTGAAAAATACAGGCAGATGCAAAGAGATCTTGACAGAAGGTACTAAAGTATATCTGGAAAAATCTGATAACCCCAATAGAAAAACCAAGTATTCTCTAATAGCTGCTTACAAAGGCAATTTACTAATCAATATCGATTCCCATATTCCCAATGAAGTAGTATATTCTAGCATAAAAGAGAATAAGATAAAAGAACTTATGGATATTGATCTACTAAAAAAAGAGGTCACCTATCGAGGGTCAAGATTTGACATTTATTATGAGAAGGGAAAAGAAAAAGGATTTATTGAAGTAAAAGGAGTCACTTTAGAAATAGATGGACTTTCCCTATTCCCTGATGCACCTACGGAAAGAGGAACCAAACATATAATGGAAATTGTTGAATCTATAAAAGAAGGATATAATTCATATATATTTTTTTTGGTTCAAATACCCGGTATAAAGTATTTTAAGGCTAATGAAGAAATGGATAAAGCTTTCTCAGATGCCTTACTTTATGCAAAAGAAAAAGGAGTTAATATATTAGCCTATAACTCCTTAGTAACTGAAGATGAAATATTGCTAGGTGAGCAAATAAAGCTATTAATTTAATTTAATTACCTCGGATATGGCAGGCCAAATATCCTCCGTTTCGAATCCCTTTCTCCAGGATGCTATTCCAGCCAAATTATACTTATTCACCAATGATGATTTCAGTTCTATGGAATTAGCATCCTCTAGCCATATCTTGTAAATGATCCCATCAATAGAAGTTTCGCCATAGTATTGACTGCTTCCTTCATCCCATTCCAATTCTATAGTATTTTCTCTGATAAACTTATTTGCTAATTCCATCGACAAAGCTTGGGAAGAAATTTTAGCTTCCCCATCAATTTCTTCTATCTTCCACAATCTAGTGTAGAATGGGATTCCTAGTATTAATTTTTCATTAGGCACCTGAGCTAACACATCCTCAATAGACTTTTCAACCCAATTGTATTGGGCAACAGAACCAGCAACAGGACTTGCTGCCCAGTGCTGGTCATAGGCCATCAAAATCAAATAGTCTACAACCTCCGAAAGCCTCCCCCTGTCAAAGCTTAAAGACCAATTCTCTGATGTGGAAATTGGGGTAATATCCATAGTAACCGTCATTCCCTTTTCCCTAAAAACTGGATATAATTCTCTAACAAACTGGGTCAATATATCTTTATCTTTTAAATATACATTTTCAAAATCTATATTTATTCCATCTACATTATAACTCTGGTAAAGCTTCAATATATCCTCAATTATTTCTTCCCTTAATTTGCTACTGGAAAGTAGTTTATGGGTTAAGTCTGGATTAAAACCATTATTTATTAATGGCCAAATCTCATAGCCTAATGATTTATATTTATTGACGTATTCATAATTTCCCTTATCTAATATATCTCCCTTCTCATCAACAATGGAAAACCAAGTAGGAGATATTACGTTTAGTCCATGAATTGGCTTTACTTCATCAATTGTCACCATTTTTCCATGAGTATAATCCCAAGTTAGATTTATAATTCTACCATTCCAATTTGATTTAGGTTCCTGTTCAACTTTATGAATATTAGTAGTAAGGTCTATTTTCAAATACTTTTTCTCCATATATCCAATTATTCCTTCAAAAGTCCTTACCTTATACCAATCCTTTAATTCTTCAAATACTACTACTGCTGTGCCAACTGGAAGGTCTTTTAATAGTATTGGAGATTTCTTGTCAAAGCTTAATCTAATATCCCCACCTTCCATAATTACTTCTCCTAAAGGATATCTATAATCTGGATGTTCTATAATAACTGCATTAGTTTCTTCAAAATAATTAATATTAAAACCATAGTGCAGAATTAATATTTCATCTGGAATATAGATTCTATCCTCCACCTTAATTATTGGGTGCTTTGTTAAAAATTCCCTATGATTTCTAGAACCTTTATTTTCTCCAATAATGAATCTTAAAACCTTTTCATTATCAGTAAAAATTACTATTTCATCTTTTTCATCATAATACAGGTTTGGGTCTAAATTTTCCTTTAAACTATCTAATAAAATATATATGGCACCTTCCTGTAAAATGACTGGATTATCTTCAATTAATAGCTTGTCCCCAATAACAAGATAGATATCATCTGAAATAGAGATAACCTCTTGATTCTCAGCATTCAAGTATATGAAATAAAAAGAGGTTCCAACTATATATAAAACCAATAATATAACGAGTAATTTCTTCATCAAATCACATCCTTTACCCCTTTTTACTTTCAGATTTTATAATTATAACACATACATTAAAAAAAGTAAGTAAAATATGCTGTCATTTATAATAAACTGCTATGTTGAAGTTGCAAATAAATGGGCCAAGAATAATCTTGACCCTTCCTCAACTATCTATCTACTTTCATCTTTGTTGCCATAGGATCTGATAATATTTCATATCCACCCATAGCTGACATGCTTATAATCATAGCATTAATAATTTTTAATAATATCCCTTGTATTCCAGAGCCTGTATCTCCAAATATGGAGATGAGAAATAATGCAATAATAAAAGTATAAAATCTAACGAAAACATCACTAAAATATTTCTTTATAAAAGGTTTGGTAAATTGTACTATTAAAGAGGTCCCAGCAACTAGTCCTACAAATGAAGTCAATGTATCGGCATTCATCAATTCATTATACATATTATCTCCCCCTAAATCCTAATAGATTATAATCTTATTCTATTGTATTCTAGGAGGACTTATTAATATGCGTGGTTTTACTCCAATTAATAGATGTAATGCTTTAAAAAGACTTTATTAAAAAATCTATTATATCCTTAGCCTTAGGAGGACAGCCTAGCAAACTATTTTTTAATCCTTTAGTACAGTTACCTATTCCTATGCCATTACCTTCTATGTCTTTATATCCCTGACCAATGTATATTTTACCATCCATGTTATTTAAATATCCCATTTCTTTTAATCGATCCAGTGCATGAATTAAACTTCCATAGCAAGCAGAACAGGCCATGTTTTCCTCCACATTTGCTGTAAGCTCCTTAACTAGCCTAGTCTTTGGTATAGTCATTGGAGTTGAATCTTTATTCAATTCTATTATATTCTCATCTAATAGTTTGGTATTCCCTACTCCGATTTCTTCTGCCATCTTAATATATGGAATATCCTCTAAATCATAACCTAATAATTGGGCTACATAGCTATCAATCAACACTGGGTCTTTCCCTACTATTACCCTATTCATCTGAACGGGATTTCCACCTTCTTCAAAATTTAAATCACCTATTATACCATCTACTACTATTAGGTCTTGTTTAAGTATTTTGTTTAGATAAGCAATAGGTTTATGAAGACCCATAGTATGGAAACGCCTTTTCTCCTTGTTTGGAATACAGCCTTTCATATTCTTTAACGCGCATGTGATATTAGTTTGACAATGACCCTTTAACACAGGCATATTTATTAGGTAATCCACTTCCATAATGCTATCGCAAATAGAAAAGGTCATTCCATTTAACTCATAATCAGTGAAACTGTCTTTCTGTAAATCTATTAAGGGAATGTTATACTTTTTTGACAATTCTTCATAACCACATACTTTAAATGCTAGCTGTGTTTTATCTCCCACCCAAGCTCCCTCAAGTATAGCTAAATTATTATATCCTTTAGATTTTAGATATTCCACTACACCCTCAACCAAATTAGGGCAGGTAGTAGCACCTGATGTGGAAGGTTTAGCAAGGACTAAATTGGGCTTTATTCCTATTAGGGCGTCCTTATTTGGTATTTCCTTTTCTAAATCTATTTTGCTTAAAATTTTCTTAACCATTAGCTTTGGTTCATTCCCATATATAACATATAATGTACTGGGTTCCATATTTTTCACCCTTTCTTAACCGAATATATTTATTATATATTATATCATCAATTCCATCTTCTTCATAAAACAAGGGACTAAATGTCCCTTATCCATCTAACTCTTCAGTTAATTCAATTATTTCATCTATTATTTCCCCAATATATTCTATAGTGTTTAATAATGGTTTTTCTGTTGTAATATCCACACCAACTTTCTTGGCAAACTCTATTGGAGTATAGATTCCTCCCGATTTCAAAACTTCAAGCCAATCATCTATAGCCTTTTGTCCTTCTGATAAAATCCTCTTATTCACTTCTGTGGCAATGGTTAGCCCTGCACTATAAGTATAGGGATATAATCCCATATAATAATGGGGCTGTCTCATCCAAGTTAGCTCTGCCCCTTCATTTATTATGACCACATCTCCCCAGAACTTTTCCAATACCTTTCTCTTAAACTTATTTAATAATTCAGCATGAATAGGGCCTCCATCATCGATTATCCTATAAACTTCCCTTTGGAAGGCTGCCTCTAATAAGTGGGTTACAAAGTTGTGGTAATAGGTTCTAGATATAATGATAGATAATACCCACCTTTTCATCCTTTTATCTTCCGTATTCCTCATCAGGTAATTGGCCATAAGCATTTCATTCATAGTAGATGGAGCTTCTATTAAGTATTTAGAAGGTCTAGTATTAAATATGTTATTATGCTTATGCGCTAAATAGAAATGGCCTGCATGACCTAATTCATGGGCTAGAACGAATACTTCCTTCATCATTTCAGTCCAAGAAATCAGTATAAAAGGATGGCTACCATATGGGCTTGAGCAAAATGCTCCTGTGGACTTCCCTTTGTTTTGAACAAAATCTATCCATCTTTCATCAAAGGCCCTCTTTACCATATTGAGATAATCTTCTCCAAACAATGATAAGGCTTCCTCCACGTAGGTTCTAGCTTCTTCTATACTTATTTTAGGTTCAAACTCTGGATCCACTGCCAGCTTTAAATCCATAAAAGTCATTTCATCTAGATTATGAATTTTTTGAATTAGCTTTGCGTATTTTCTCATATGGGGAGCTAGCCCTTCCATAATCAAATCAATTTGCCTGTCATAAAGCTCCCTATCCACCTTTTGTGAAAATAATAGGCTATCAAATACTGAATCAAACCCCCTTAGATTAGCAATTATTTTCTCTTTTTGAACTTGAGTTTGGTAAACAGTTGCTATAGTATGCTGATACTTCCTCAATTTCCTTGCAAAAGCCTTAGCCGCTGCTCGTCTAAGCTTTGTATCCGTTTCATACTCCCATTTTTCTTCAAAAAGCACAAAACTTAAAGGATATTCTTCTCCATCAACTGTAAAGTTTTCAAAATCCATATCGGCCAATTTGGTTCTGTTATAAATTTGATAAGGTGCATCTAATATATTGGATAGAGCAGATAAAGTCTTTTCTACTTCTGGGGACAAGGCATGTGGCTTTTTATCCATAATTTCCTTTAGAAATAATTTATTATCTTCCGATACTTCCATGGCCTTTCTTATTAATTCCTCGTCCAATTGAATGATTTCCGATTCAATAAAACTAAGACGGCTATTGATTTCTGATATAATGCTAGCAGTTCTCATCTGCCTAGTTTGTGCCTGTGTATTTGTTTGGTCCACTGCTAAATATAGATATGAATATGAACCTAATAATCCCCCCAATTCAAATATAACCCTTAATTTGTCTAGACAATCATTAATTGTTTTAGGGTCCTTTAGTTTTCCTTTGAATTCCTCCTCAGCTTCTTTAGAAAGGCTTACTAGTTCCTCTAGCTTTTTTTCGTATTCCTCTTCTGTTTTGAATATGGATGATAAATCCCAAGTATATCTCTCATCCACATCCTTTCTGTCTAAAAGACTTATAGCCAAATGAACCCCCCCCTTATAATATTTAGAGTATCTAAACAAATTATATTATAATAGTCAGGGTAGTTCAATAAAAATAAGGAGATTATCCTTAATCTACTTATAGATAATCCCCTTTCCATTATCTTAATGGACTTACATATTTCCTGTTTTTAGTTCTCCTATTGAATTCATTCTTTGCTTTTTCAACTAGACTAGAATCATTCAGTAGATCGTAAGCTACTGCTGTAAATATTTTTGCAGCGTAAAGCATTCCCTTAACACCTAAAGACGAACCTGATGCTGAAGTAGCTTGCCATGAATGAGCTGGTACTCCCAAGGGCCAGGTGGCTGTTAAGAAGAAATTCATAGGCATTATCCATGACACATCTCCACTATCAGAAGAACCCAACATGACAACTTTTTCAACTTTTTCCTTCTCTAATACTTCTCGATGAATAAAGAGTTTTTCATCATCTTCTATGGATATAAATTTCTTAATTTCACCTTCTACCAATTTGGGGTTTAAGGTTCCTTGTATGTCCTTTGCAAATTTCAATTCTTCATCAGTATATGCTGGCAAATCCACTTCTAACATATTTCTATATGTTAACTCGAATAATACGTCGTTGGGCAATATTTCATAGGTACCACCAAGTATTTCATATTCCACTTCCGTTTCAGTCATCATAGCTGCTCCTTTTGCTACCTTAATAAGCCTTTCAGTTATTTCCTCTACATCCTTCCTATAAGGTGCTCTAACGTAATACCAAGATTCTGCCTCTTTAGGAACAATATTAGGTGCTCCCCCAGCATTAGTTATAGTGTAGTGGATTCGAGCTTCTTGAATAACATGTTCTCTTAAGTAATTGGCACCCACATTCATTAACTCTACCGCATCAAGAGCAGATCTACCCGATTCAGGCGATTGAGCTGCATGGGCTGAAATCCCATGGAATCTGAATTTTATAGAATTATTCGCAAGAAAAGCTTCTCTCATGGCAGTATTTATGTTCATAGGATGCCAACTAAGTGCTATATCACATCCATCAAAAGCACCTTTCTTTATCATTTTAACCTTTCCCACTAAAGTTTCCTCTTCGGGACAACCATAAAACCTTATAGTTCCTTCCTTTTTGCTTTCCTCTAGATACCTTTTAACTGCTAGAATACCTTTTAACTGCTAGAGCAGCGCCTAATGCTGCAGCTCCTAATAAATTGTGTCCACAACCATGACCAGGACCTTTTTCTTCTACCGGATTATATTTGGTATCCAATTTTTGAGACAATCCAGGTAGCGCATCGTATTCTGCTAATACTGCAATAACTGGTGGGCCCTTTCCAAACTCTCCTATAAAAGCATGTTCCATATCAGGTATTTCTTTTATTTCGAATCCGTTAGATTTCAATATTTTTTTATATCGATTGGCTGAAGCTTTTTCCATTCCAGAAACTTCAGGGTTGTTCCAAATTTCTAAACATATTCCTGTTATATCATAACTAATGTCATCTATATACCTAATTACACTTCCTTTATTCATTTGCTTCCTCCTCATTAAAAGTTTTCCTCAATAAACATAATAGCTATTGATGCAAATGCAGAATTAACATAATTAAACTAGATAATTTTTCAGATAAAACTTATGAGATACTAGAGTTATACCCAATATAATAGACCTAATTCAATTTTTGCTAAAGAAAATTTAACGTGTAAATTAATAGCGACTAAAATTCTAAATGTAAATATAATATTTGTATTTTAAAGTAAAATAATTCTTATGTTAATATCTATAATAATAAATTTATATCTAATTTAACTAGTCTAATAAAAAAGGGACAGTTCAAAAACATGCCCCTTAATTCTCAATATTCCAATACTTTAGATAAAAATTCTCTGGTCCTAGGATTCTGTGGATTTTCAAATAATTCTAGTGCATCGTTTTCTTCCACTATTTCCCCATCAGCCATAAATATTACCTTATCTGCTACTTGTTTTGCAAATGCCATTTCATGGGTTACTACAATCATAGTCATACCCGTTTTTGCTAAATCCTTCATAACATTTAACACTTCTCCTACCATTTCAGGGTCTAGAGCTGATGTTACTTCATCAAAGAGCATGATTTCTGGGTCCATAGCAAGGGACCTAGCAATAGCTATTCTTTGCTTCTGTCCCCCTGACAGAGAATTTGGGTAGACATCTTTTTTATCAAACAAATCCATAGTTTCAAGTAGTTTTAAAGCCTTTTCTTCCGCTTCCTCTTTAGTTAATTTTTTAGTCAAAACTGGAGCTAATATAATATTTTCTAAAACCGTCTTATGAGGAAACAAGTGGAAATGCTGAAAAACCATACCTATTTTCTGTCTTATCTTGTCTATATTCTTGCCAGAGTTGGCAATATTCTCGCCATTTATATATATTTCTCCCGATGTTGGTTCTTCTAAATAATTAATGCATCTTATTAGAGTACTCTTACCAGAACCAGAAGGCCCAATTAAACCCACTACTTCCCCTTCCTCTATTTCTAAATTTATATTTTTCAATACATGTTTGTCTTTAAAATACTTATTCAAGTTTACTATTTTAATCATTGTGAGCTAACCTCCTTTCCAGTACACCTATTAGTCGAGATAATGTAAAGGTAAACATAAAATACGTTACTGCAACGATTATCAACGGATTGAAAGGCTGAAAGCTCGTACTTTGTACTATTTTTGATGTATACATTAAATCTGCAACGCCTATTGTTGAAGCTACCGATGTTTCCTTAATTAATGTAACAAATTCATTTCCCAACGCAGGCAATATGTTCTTAATGGCTTGCGGTAATATTATATACCTCATAGTTTGTCCACTAGTTAATCCTAAACTTCTACTTGCTTCCCTTTGACCCTTGTCCACCGATTGGATCCCTGAACGGATTATTTCCGCTACATAAGCAGCACTATTTAAGGATACTGCTATCAAAGCCGCTAAAAAGGCATTTATATTTACCCCTAAAATAACATAACTTCCAAAGTAAACTAAAGCGATCTGTACCATCATAGGTGTACCTCTAAAAGCTTCTATATAGATACTTGAGAAGAGTTTTAATATTTTTACTTTGGATAATTTTAAAAGGCAAAGAATAGAGCCTAAAGTTGTACCTATGATAAGGGATAAAAAGGATAACAATAGTGTTATTTTAATTCCTATTACATAGTAATCTCTATATTCTATAAATAATTTTACTACGTCCAAATCTCTTCCTCCTTATATTTATCTATTCTAGATCGTTTAATTCATTTGCTTCAATTACCCACTGTTCCATTAACCCTTCAGCCTTTGCCTTTGCCAATATTTCATTTATTTTCTCAGTTAATTCATCATTTCCCTTCTTTATTGCTACGGCTATCCCTTCTGAACCACTGTCAATAACTAATCCTTCAACCAACATTAGATCATCATTAGATTTAGCAAAGGCTTTAGCAACAGTAGTTTCCATAATTGCACAATCTATTTTATTAGTCTTTAAGTTCATTACTATATCAGGATTTGTATTTAAGCTTATTACATTTGCATCCTTTATTTCCGTTTCAGCAATCTTTTCCTGAGTTGTACCAATTTGAACACCTATGCTTTTTCCATTTAAATCCTCCATAGAAACTATATTGGATTTATCATCCTTCCTTATTAATACGGAATGGGTTGATTCATAGTAAATATCGGAAAAGTTAGCTTCCTTTGCCCTTTCAGGATCTGGATTCATAGCAGCAATTACTATATCTAACATGCCAGCAGACAATCCTCCTAATAGCTTGTCAAAATCCATATCTTTTATCTCCAATTCTACACCTAATTCATTAGCAATATATTTCCCTATTTCTATATCAAATCCAACAATTTCATCTTCTCCATTTATCATCTTATGAAATTCAAAAGGTGGATAATCAGCACTAGTTCCCATTATTAATTTCCCCTTCTTTTTAATCCCTTCTAAGGTATAGCTTTCAGGCTTAGAGTTATCATTTTCCACATTCGCATGATTCCCACCACACGCTACTAGTAAACTTGTTAGCATTACAATTATCATTAATAAACTTAATTTCTTCTTCATTTTCAACACCTCTCTAGATTATTTTATTAATTAAAAAATCTCGTCTCCAATTATATTAGAGACGAGATTACCCGCGTTACCACTCTAATTGGTTTTATTACAAAACCCAGCTCAATTCAAATAACGCTTTAAATGCGAAATAAGATACTCACCTTAAATTTACCAAAGGCTTTGTCCTATTTGTCTCAACAGCTCTTTTCACCATATTTTCAATTCACTGGCTCTCACCTAACCCAGTTTCTCTGTAAAATCTACTAATATGGCTACTCTCTGCATCATAGACTTTAAATATTAAATTTTAAACATTATTACAAGTTAAATGAACGCTCATTATATTCAGATTATCATTAAAAAACTCGTCTCATAGCTAGAGACGAGTATATGCCCGCGGTACCACTCTAATTGTGTTTTACTAGTAAAACACAGCTCAAATCAAATAACGCTTTAAATGCGGGATAAGATACTCACCTTAAATTTATCAAAGGCTTTGTCCTATCCATTTCAGCAACTCTTTTCGTTATGCTTTCCATCTACTGGCTCTCACCTAACCCAGTTTCTCTGTAGGATGTACTCAACATAACTACTCCTTTGCATCCTCAATTTTTTCTGTTTTATATATTATAAAATATAATACATAGGATTTAAATATTTGTCAAGGATTTTTTAATTACAAAAATATTTCACATTATAACGATAAGTTAGTTTCATTTAAAATATTTCCATAATAATCTAATTTAATATTATCTATAACTGGATTATTGATTTCATCAACTAAAACGTATTTTAACTCTTCATATAATTTTTTTGGCTACATTCAAATCTGTAAGATCTGTCTTTTTGTCAATAGCAGCACTATATACATAATTCTTTCTTCCTATTTTAAATTTGCTAATTCATCAATATTTTTTTCTCATCCTCTTGACCTAAAGGCCTAGAGTCGATGTATATAACTTCCATACTAGCATAGTGATTCCTAGTAAATATATTATTCCTACCATTTTCAAGACATCTTATTATACTTTTTTGTATTCATACCAATTTCAGCTAAATCATAATAAAACTCGTAATTTTATTTTATCTAATAAGGGATTTGTATTTTCAATGTTTAACTCCATAGTTTTGATAGTAAGTTTTAAGTACGATAAAAGATCTGATTTTAAACTATTGAAACTTTCTTGAGAAAGATTTAATCTAATACTTATATAACTCATCATTTCATCTGTGGCTGTAAAAAGCTTGTTTTTTATGTCATACATATTTACTCCGTGAAAATAATTAGGCTTTAAATTTGCTGGTATAAGATGAAATGTAATATTTGCTACCTCAGCTTCTGAAATTGAGACGTTATATATTTTTCAGGATTTATTGCTATTTCTTTCGCTAACACATACTCTTTATATGTTTGAAGCAGTTTTAATTCCTCTATAGGTAATTCTATTTCTTGATTATTTAATAGCATATCTATGCCAATAGCAATATGTATTAGCAATGAAATATAGGAACTATCTGGTATCCAAAAATCATATACTTTCTTACTCATTTTTATAGCATGTTTTATAGCTTCAATATTCATATCATTCTATTAATTCCTTTTCCTCGTTATCTACATCAAACCACATACCCATTCCAGATTTTTTATAAAAGGCAATATTTTCTTCTTTCAACCAACTTTCTACTACCTCTATTATAGTTCTAATACTAACATTACATCTAGTTGCAAACCCTTTAACTGTAATAGAAGACTTCACTTCAATCAAATCAATTATTATTATTGAACTCTGCCTCTAATTTAAAACATATATAGCTTTTTCCCTACCTTTTAATACAAAATCTTGCTATATAACTTTTCTAAAATCTATTCATCATTCATATACTATGATATATCAATATTACAAAATATAAATAAAACTTTTTTCACATTTAATGATGCAATTCTTAACTTATGTTAATATTCTTGATAAAAATAATCCCTCATCAAAAAAGAAACCGATAGTTTATACTACCGGTTATACAATATTAATCTAATTAATTTTCATTTTTTGATTTAAAATGTATTCCACCTCTTTTAAATTGTTCCTTGCATAATTCACTACTTTTTCCGCTTTTACAATCTTATTATTTTCATCTACAATCTTCACGCTACCCTTAATAGGTTTTGTCTTCCAAGATTTTGCATATTTAAACTCATCTAATTCTCCCCACAAATATGGAACAGGTAAAAATCCAGCAGCAAAAATCTTATAGAATCCCTCTGCTGAATATGGGTTTTCTACATGGCTTTCAATTCCAGATATAATAGTTTTAGCAGAATCTAACAGCTCTAACATTCGTTCTTCAACATCCCTATTTTTGCTCATATCCTCTATTTTCCCTTTGCTTCTTAACTCTCTATATTTTTGTAATGAATATTGAGTAATTTTTATACTTTCATTGATAACATCTGGAGTTGCCAAATGAGAAGCTTCAGAATAACTAACTACATGGATAATTGGCGGACTTGTTTCATCCAAAGGTTCTATATCATCCATTAAGGCAGTTACTGCAGCTAATTGCATCTTAGCTTCATCTAAATTCGGTTTAAAATAGTCTAAACCCGCTCTTGGTTGTAATATCACTCTGAAATTTGAATCTTCTAAACTTTTAACTAAAGTCAGCATAGCTCTTGACTTAGCCAAATCCTGAATTCCCCAAGTGTACCTTGGAGTATTTAGCATATTCTGTAATATCAAAGTTTTAACTCCTATTTTCTTAGCAAGTTTCGCAGCTAAATAGGCAGATACAATGTAAGTTACATCATCTGCTCCTCTGAACGCAAAGTGGTGAGGTATATTTGGCTCAAAAGGTTTATTAGTTTCAGCTATAAATTCTAAAGTTTCAACATGTTGTTGTAAATTGGTATATAAATCATAAGGCCCCCTTCCATCTAATTTATTAAACCACCACAAAGATAAGGCGTGCCAACATATATTTATGGTTTCCTCATATATTCTAGCCAATTGGGGGATATTTTTAGTTCCTGCATAAGTTCTCAATAATAAAGGTCGAGATGCCTCCCAGATCATTCTATACTCTTCAAGTGAATTGATGGGAACACCTCCTCCATTCGGCTTATCTCCCCAGTCTTCACCAAAATTGGACTGGGAAAGTTGGGAAGTACCAATGGATAGAATATCTAAGTATTCAGTTTTAGCTAAGTATTTCGCCCAAGATATGAACTCCTTAACTGATTCCATCCTATCTTTTGAGGAAGAATATGGGCCAACATGAGCACGCATTAGAGGAATAAAAGGTTTACTAATATTAGAGTTTAGCCTTTTTACTACGGTATCCTTTGAAGTTCCATATTCGTCATATGTAGCGCGATTAACAGGCTTAAACCCTTGATAAGATTGTGAGTTTATTATATCTTTGCCGAATTCCATTCTAAGATCGTCATATAAACTTCCTTCAATAATGTCTCTTGGAATTCTTGCCTCAGGAACTCCCATTTTAGCTAAAGATTCTTTAACCGTTTCTCCACCAATAAAGGTTTTAATGAATCCTTTATATTCTCTCTCTATTATCTCACAAGTCTTTGGTAAGCCTGCAAAAAAAATTGTCTTAATCTGACCTTCTTGATATGATAACATCTCCTTACTCTTGAGGGCATTCATAAAATAGCCTACCATATTCACTGCTTCATCTTGATCTAGCCTATAACTTAAGCCTATCCGTGTTACATTGTTTTTATTAATCCAATCGAGCACCTTTTCTTGATTGACCTCATATTTTATATTGTTCATTGCCTCCGCAATATCTTCACCTGCAATAAGTACTGTATACCCACATTCACGCAATAGTTCAGCAGCTGAATTAATACCTAGGGTATGAGCATCTAGGGATGGTTTTATAAAAGCAAAAATATCTCCATCTACTGCTAACACATTATACCCTCCTTTACAAAGTATTTATATCACTTTAAAAACCATAGTAAATATAATTATACTTGTAAAATACCCAAAATATCAATATATTAACCAAAGAAAATTATTATAACGCACAAAAGGCCTCTGATTATCGCAGAAGCCTTTTATTTCCAGCTAATGAATAATTGTTAAAAGTCATCGTCATAGATTTCTAAGCACAACATAAATTCTACCTTTCAAATTCTCTACTTCAGTTCCCTCTTCTACTCTAATCCTCCATAAGGATAGTTCCCCTTCAATTTGATTTGTTAATATGCCATTTAAATAAACTCCTACTACATCTTTTACATATTCATCCTTAATCTTTATATTAATATAACAATTTTGGGTAACTTCACTTTTTATCATATATACATTTTCAACTTCCTCTGGCCAATTTATAACTAACTGTTCAATCACTCTAATCATAGTTTCCACTTTTAACTCCAATTTTCTATTGTTTTCAATTCCATCTGGTAATATAAATGTTCCAATTGCCTTATAATCTCCTAATTTAAATTCGTTATAATTTATTACATTCCATTTTAAATTTACTTGGTGAATATTCCCCTTACTATCTAGTATTGTAGTAGCTTTGGGTAATAAATTAATAACCTCTTCTAAGCTTGTACCAATTTCAACAATAATACTACCCACCTCAGCAATTTTTACTATATCAACTGATTCTTTAATTTCAGGTTCTTTTGACCTCTTAATACCTGATCTGTAGTCCTTCCAACTGTCTTCATTAGAGTAGTTTTGGGATATTAGATCACTTACTGGTATTGGTACTATTACTGCTACTCCATTAACCACCTTGAGTTCATGAGTATATTTAACCTTTCTATTAACTTTATACTTTTCCTTACCTAAAATGTCTCTTAGCTTAAACAAATTATCAGATATAGCAAGTTTATAGTCTAATATTTCCCCCCTATTAGTTTCTATATATACATCTTTCCCCATTTTTGCAGCTATTCCTATGTAATACCTTATTGCATCATATAAAATATGTACACTTTCCATAGAACTTTTGACCGCATTCTCATAATTCGAATAAACCATATTTCCATCTTCATTTTCAAAATAGATATTTACCATGGCTTCATTTAAGTCATCTGCAAGTACAAAAGTTGGCATCACTATTAATAACATAACCATTATAGATAATATTTTTTGCAATTGCTCTTTCAATAAATAAATCCTCCCCTCATTTTTATTATTTTGCCATAAAAAACTAGCTTTATTTTTTATAATAAGGTTATTATTATAAAATATTTTATTAATCACACTCCAATTAATTTGTAATAAAATGTCAACTATATAATAATTATTTCCGCCTTTTTATTATATTTTCCAATATTTCATTTCTTTAAAATGGAAAATATTTTTATTTTAATTTTATTTAGATCATTTTTTCATCTAATAAACATTCAAATATGTGATAATTGTCAAAATGTCATTAAATAAACAACCCCTGGATTAATCCAGAGGTTGTTTTTTACTCAATTGGCTTTTTCAAATTTCCTACCATAATTGCTGTAATTAAAGACCCTATTAATATGCTTAGAGCATACAATAACACTCCTTCAACAGCATTTGGTATTGGAAGTACAAAGATTCCCCCATGGGGTACAGCAAGCTTAACCTTAAAAAGCATAGTCAAAGCCCCTGCTACCCCAGAACCCACCATTAATGAAGGTATTACTCTTATAGGATCTGCAGCCGCAAAGGGGATAGCACCTTCAGTTATAAAAGAAATTCCTAATATCAACGAAGCTTTTCCAGCTTCTATTTCTTCACTGGTAAACTTCTTTTTATACAATATAGTTGCAATCCCAATACCTATAGCAGGTGTCATCCCCGCAGCCATTACTGCAGCCATAACGGAAGACGATTGCCCAGCTGCAATAGTCCCTACTCCAAAAGTATACGCAGCTTTATTAATAGGACCTCCCATATCAAATGCCATCATAAAACCAAGAACAAGTCCAAGTATAATTGCACTACCTTCTTGAAGATTGTCTAACCAGTTTGTTAATCCTTCATTCATTGCAGCAACTGGAGTTCCAATTACATATATCATCAACAGACCTACCATTAATGATGATAACAAAGGTAAAACTAGTACAGGCATAAGCCCTTCCATAGTTTTAGGTAACTTTATCCATTTTTTTAGTAAAACTATAATATATCCAGCTAAAAATCCTGATACAATTCCGCC
Source organism: Tepidimicrobium xylanilyticum (assembly GCF_900106765.1). Lineage (NCBI taxonomy): Bacteria > Bacillati > Bacillota > Tissierellia > Tissierellales > Tepidimicrobiaceae > Tepidimicrobium > Tepidimicrobium xylanilyticum. Next base: position 11,639 of record NZ_FNNG01000016.1, on the reverse strand, counting down.
AAGAAAACCTGCACCTATTTGGCTTGATAGCATTCCTCCTATCATTCCTGGTACTATCCCAGGTCTATCAGCTATTGAATAAGCTATGAATCCAGATAATATTGGGATCATAAGTGCAAAAGCTGCTCCTCCACCTACGGTGTTTAATGCCCACGCCAAAGACCCTTCATTTTCACTTGCATGTATTCCAAAAGCGAAAGATAAGGCTATTAAAATACCGCCTGCTACAACAAAAGGTATCATATAAGATACTCCTGTCATTAAATGTTGATAAGGTCCCTTTTTACTCTGTGTTCTTCCTTCGTGAATGATAGAAGACCTTTCAATATCTTCTTTTTCCTTTTCCAATCTTATAGCCTTCTCAATTAAGGTTTTAGCATCCTTAATTGCATCCTGAACTGTAGCTTCTACAATAGGTAATCCTTCATATTTTGTCTTGTCAATTTTAGTATCTGCAGCAATTATAATCGCATGTGCATTTCTAATTTCTTCTTCTGTTATTTCATTTTCTACACCAATGGAACCATGAGTTTCTACCTTGATTTCAACACCTGCCTCTTTGGCAGCCATTTGTAAAGCCTCTGCAGCCATGTAGGTATGAGCTATCCCTGTAGGACAAGAAGTTACAGCTAATAGTTTCATTTTATATCCCCCTTTCATTTATTTAAAAGCTTGCACTATATCATTATAGTTTTGAGCTTTTATTAACTTTTCCCTAACTTGACTATGCATAAGCTTTCTAGATATATAACTCAACACTTTTAAATGAACATCATCGGATTTAAATGGGACAGCTATTAGAAATACTAAATTAACTGGTTTGCCATCCATAGAATCAAATTCTATACCTTCTTTGCTTATTCCAAGAGCAATAGATGGTTCTAACACAGCATTACTCTTCCCATGAGGTATACCTATACCATAACCTATACCAGTAGAAAACTCTTTTTCTCGTTTCATAACTGCCAGTTTGAAATCCTCTTTGCTATTAATTACACCATCTTGATATAATATCTGGATCAATTCATCTATAGCCTCTTCTTTACTTCTTCCTACCAAGTTAAATGAAATTCTCTCTGGTGTTAACAATTTCTCAATATTCATAGTATCCTCCTTTTATCATAAAGGTTTTACAATTATTTTACTTGTTATTTCTTTAATCCTCTCAATATCTGGTATTTCTGTACCTGCTGTCATAACCTTAGCTGTACCACAAGCTATTGCTAATTTAAACACTTCATAGTCTGATAAACCATTCTCTATCCCATAAGCCATTCCAGCTACCATGGCATCTCCTGCTCCAACAGTACTTTCTATGGGTACTTCAAGCCCTTCAGAAAAATATATATTTTTAGCAGTTACATATACTGCCCCCTCTCTGCCTGAAGAAATAAGTACTTTTTCTATTCCCTTGTTTATCAAATCCCTACCAGCTTTTACTATAGAACCTATATTTTTTTCATCTATATCCACTAATCCTTTTAGCTCATAAACATTTGGTTTTATAGCATATGGAATAGCTTCTACACCTTCAATTAAAGAATTATTATCTGCATCTAAAATCACCTTTACAGATTTTCCTTTTAATAAATTGATTAAATCTCCATATATACTATCTTTAATACCTTCAGGTAAACTACCAGATAAAACTACTAAATCCCTCTCGTCTACCAGCGATAGAAAATAGTCAATAAATTTCTTCAATTCTTCATGAGTAACAATGAAACCCTTATCATTAATATCTGTAACAGTTCTATGTTTTTTTTCAACTATCTTTATATTAGTCCTATTTTCTCCTGATACAAGATAAAAGTCTGATTTAATATTTAAGCTCTCTAAATAATTTAGAAAAAAGTTAGAATTCTCATTTCCCAATATACCTGTGCACACACTATCTATGCCAAGTACCTTCAATACTTTAGATACATTAATACCTTTTCCGCCTACGTCTTTTCTTGTATTTATGCTTCTATTTACCTTGCCTCTCTGATACTCATCTATTACTACTGTCTTATCTATAGCTGGATTCAATGTTACAGTATAAATCATATTATCCTCCCTTATCCTTAATACAATAAATTAACCCCTAGATTCCGGAAATATTCCATTTCCTCTTCATTTCTTTTTTTGTTGGTTATTATATAATCAATGTCTTTAATATCACATATCCATGAAAAATATACCTTACCAAATTTTGATTCATCAACTAATAGATAAACCTTATCTGCCACATCAATCATAGCTTGTTTTACCCCAGCTTCCTGTAGTGTAGGTGTAGTTACTCCAAATTCTAAAGATATACCATTTGCCCCCAAAAATACTTTATCTACCCTGAATTGCTTAATAACCTTCTCAGTAATAGAACCTACTTGAGCTTTTGTATTACTCCGTATAATTCCCCCGGTATTTATTAGTTGAATATCATCTCTGTTGGACAATTCATAAGTTAATGCTATGGAGTTTGTTATGACAATTATATTTTTAGCTTTAATAAACTTGGATATGTATAAGGTAGTAGTTCCAGAATCCAAAATTACAGTATCTCCATCTTTTATCTGTTCTGCTGCAATTTTTCCTATTCTTTCTTTTTCCTCTGCACATTTATCTTGCTTTTCTACAAAAGTAGCTTCCAATTTGCTGATTGTAGATACAGCTCCCCCATGTGTTCTAAGAATAAGCCCATGCTTCTCCAATTCATTTAAATCTCTCCTAATGGTTGATTCTGATACATTAAACCTTTTAGCTAATTGAGATACCTTAACGCTATCCCCTCTATTAATAATTTCTGCAATCTTCATTCTACGTTCTTCTGCAAACATACTTTCTCCCCTTTTGAATATATTTGCTCGTATTTCTTTCAAGTACTTGAATAATTGTGCTTGTTTATGATTGCTTATGATTGATTTTATTTAATATTTTTATATTTGTCAAGAGATAAAAAGAAAATTATCAAAAAAATTATTAGTTTTAATTTTTTATTTTAAATACAGTTAATATATTAAATATAAGCTGTTATCGAAGATTATATTATGGGTTGATTAATCTATAAGAGATGCTTAATTGTGAGAAAATGTATAATATAAAGTGGTTATACAAACAGGCCTGGAAGGAATAAAGTTCCATAAATTTAGTAGCAGATATGACAGTTAATATAGTGATAACAATCATAATAAATATAGCTATTGGTAAAGATCCAATAGCTATATTCACTAGTTAACACCACACTATTTAAATTAAGATAGCACTACAATGAATGCAAACAAAAAATTTAAAATCTACAAACTTCTATTGCCCCTCCCCCTATGGCGTAAAATCTTCCTACACCTATGATGTTTATGATATTCAGCAAATTAGAATCTTCTATTGGCTCATCAAATCTAACCATGCCTACATAGCTTTCTTGTATTATCTTACCTGCCCCTATACGTAGTGGGTTGTTTACTTTAAATTTTATCCCATCAAACTGGTAAGTTATATTTATTTCATCTATGGTATCATCCGTAATGTTATAAATCTTGTTTAAAGAATCTAATTTATTCTTTTCTTTAACAAATATATCTTCTTTAATATCTATTGGAGTCAATATCCTAATGCCAATTATTTTCCCAGCCTTTTCTACTATTTGGGATTGATCCGTATTTCTATTTATAATAACAAATTTATAACTCTCCCTATAAAGGCCTCTTGCCTCGAATTCTTAAATTATGAAATCAATAAAATCCATATGTTTTATTGAATCTCCAAGAAAAGTAAATTTCAAATCTAGTATATTTTCGGCTTTCATAATCTTTTTAGAAAATAAAGGTCTTTTAACTATAATGGGTAGATTTTCAATATATTTAAAATCTACAGCAGTCAAGTAGCTATACAGACATTTATAATTATGACCACAGCTTATACATTCTTCTTTTCGATTAATGCATAATATACCTTTCAACCTACTGAATATGGTCTTAAAAAATACAATTTCTGGTTCTTCTTTAAAACTTATCTCTTCCAAAAATTTAATTCTATAGTTAATAGTCTTTATATTTAGCATATTACCTATCAACCTTTTCGAGTATGGTAAATCCTAGTAGCTTTGGAGAAACTGCTGAATTAACAAATTTCTTTGTCTTTGGAAATTCATAATTCTTATTGTATTTATAAGGTATTGCGATATTTTTAATTTTCCTTACATAATAAACCCTGTCCAATTTTTTGATCGCTAAAGCTATTGTATTTGACTTATAGCCTTTTCCCTTGCCTATCCTAAGAACCGGTTTATCTAGGTTGTTTATCGAATCTAACTCTTCTAATATTTCAATTACTTCTTTAGAATTGAATGCAGGATGTTTATTTTGCTTAAAATACTCCAACTCATCTTGGATTATATCCTTTGAATATTGATATAACACCCTTAGCAGTTCTTTTTCTTCAAAATACCTGATTATATCCTCATTAAACCTATGGGACACTTTTTCATTTACTCTAATTTTAAAATCGAATTCTTCGGTGCAATCTCCTGGTTCTATAGCTTCTATAACATTACCAAGAATGAAATTATCGATATTATATATAGTTTCCTGATAAATTCCCAATCGATTTTGGGTCATATTCATATCCTTGACTCCTAAGAATTTAAACGGGTCCCTTTGAATGTCCTTATTAATTCCATAATTTTCTTACATCTCATATAGAATATAATCATCTATTGTATAACAACTTCCCTCTTTGCTATATAAGTAATTTACAGCTTCCTTAATATAATCAATCCCTTTATTGAGTAGATAATCGTACATAATGGCAGTTCTAATAACTCCTTTTATAGTTAAGCCAGGTATATAGCTGCCCAATATATTAGCCATTGTTCCATATATTTTTTGTCCAGATAGATTGCCTACATAATTGTCTGCTACCAGCTTATATTTTTCCACTACTGAATCTTCAGCTATATTTTTATTTATATAATAATCTAAAGTCTTATTATACTCCTTCCTTTTGCTATCTGAAGTGGCAAAATTCCTAAGTAAATCATCATTTAGTAATTTATTATATTTCACTGAACTGATCACATCTAATTCATCAAAAATTAATACCTTATCATCCTCGATCATGTAGTTCATAGCTCTTATAACTTCACCGCTATGTATATGGGTTGGAGACAATATCCTAAGTATATATGCCATTCCTATCACCTACCTTATAAGAAAAAAGCTAAGCCATTATGTCTTATTTTCTTATCCCCAATCTCCTTAACTATAGGAAGTCTAGCATACATATCTTTATACTGCTTTAATACCAGTTTTGATCCTTCCCCTATATAGCCAACCTGAATCTTTACTATATCTTCCCCATGAAATTCATGTCTAGATTCAACCATACATTGTTCCATGATGATGGAATAAAAGCTCTTATCCCAATGGACTTCTTCGTAGTAAGGAATATATTTGGATAGAAGTATGTTTTCTTCCATGTATTTTTCATATTTAAACTCACTTTCAAAAGACACTTTAAAGCTATTTGCACCAACACTTTTGTCTCCACCAATTCCAGTGTCCGACATATACTTAAAGACGGGTAAAAAATAATTTATGTTTTCAGTTTTCATCAAAAAATACAATTTGCTATTTGGAGTAATATAGATTCTTTTATAATAGAATAATTGACCTTCATCGGTAGTTCCACTCAATCTGTTTATAAAATTCCTCCTAACATTTTCTTCATAATAATCTATAGATGGAATTTCTTCGCCTCTATAATGGAGTATATTCCTATTAAGCTCATATTTATCATTTTGGGAAATTATCCCTTCTACTAAGTCTAGTCTACCAATCTCACCTTTTAAATAATCTCTGAATAGGGCTTCTGAAAAATATTCTATCTTTTTCAAGGATTTGCTTCTCACAGCTAATTGACTACCTTTTACTCCTACTCTATTCCCTATTTCAATAATCTCGTCTAATTTAGCCCAGTTCATTATTGATGCTTTAAAAGGCCCATCCATAAAAGATGAAGAAACTATAAATCTGCTTTCATGTTCCTTAAAGTTATCTAAAAGCTGTTCCAACTCTTCTTCTCCATATAGCTCTCTGATAGCCCAACAAATGACTCCAAATATAGTTTGGGAATCAGGAAAAGCAGTCATGAATCCATAGGGGATAATGTTAATTTTATATATGCGCACAAGCATCACCCCTAATTATATTGTTTTCTCAATTATTTCTTCATCTTTTTCTCCTAGATAGTAATCCCTATCCCTAACGTAAATTCTTACATTTTTGAATTCTATTTTGACAGCACCTCTAGAACCCATCCCCCCCAGATAACTATCTTGTAATAGCCTCATCCCTTCAATGATAAGGGCTAATAGTTTTTCGTTCTCTTCTACATACTGGGTTAATACAATTTCTCCTTCAAATTCTGCTCCCTTTGGAACTCTTTCAAAGAACCTAGGTGTTGCTTTAGAAGTTAACCAATCTATATTATTTTCTGCCTTTATTTCAGTAAAAATATTTTCCCCTAGCTGTAATTGTAGCATCTGTTTGCTTTCCTCAGTAAGATAGGCATCTCTAACTATGGCACGAGATACTAAAATATTCTTTTGCTTCTTATCGTTTTTAGCATTTGGTATACTACCTGGTGAAACTCCAAATAATTTGCATACATCGTATTTAGGATCATTCAAAACTTGTCCACCACTTTCAATAAGTACTTCAGGAGCTTCTTGCCATTCTAATAAGCTTCTCATCTTCCCTTTCAAAGATGAACCTGATATATAAGGCTCTCCTGTTATAGGATTTTTAACGACTGGATTATCCATGCCTCCTATATCGAAAGATATGTTTCCTGCTTATATTTGAAGCCCTGTTTTACATTCAAGGATATATTTAATAATATACCTTAAATTTTCTAATATGTAGGGAAAGTAACCTGAATTGTTGAATATTGCTAAGTTTTCAGCATAAGATACTAATGTATTAATAAAATCAATCTTTAATATAGGGGTAGGTTCATTTTGGTCAAACCTATTTATTTTCAGTTCAAAAGCGCCATAATATACCATAATATTTGAAATATCCTTAATATGCTTTAATACCATTAAGGAAAAAGCTATTACTACAGGCATATGCCTAAAAGCATGAGTTATATCAAGTACCACGTCCCTATTATCATTTGAAATTTCGGTCATCATCTTATTCATGTATATCTCAAAATCTAAGGGATCTACCACAATAAGCCTAATACCTGATAAATGTTTTTGGAGTTCTTCCTCCCATTTAGAAAGCAAAGACTTGGAAATTTCTTTGTTCTCTTCATTATAGATCCTATCATAAAGCTCAATCATTTCGTCATGATATTTTTTCCTCTACAACATAAAGTAATTCTGACCAGTTGGATTTGCTGGTACCAAATATTAGCCATTTATCGATATCATAACCTTGCCCTATCAACACTTTATATAGAGCAGAACCAAAAAAGAAGTGTGGATAGTTTCTTGAGTTTCATTAAAATAATACTTAGTCCCTATATATCCTTTTGATTCTTTCAGCAAATTCCCTTTACCAATTAGGGAAATTAAAGCAATCTTCCTTGCCACAGAATCACCTTCCTAAGCCATTCACTTATACCTTTTATATTAACTTCACACAGCCAAACCCTTGGCTGTTCTTACTGCCCAAACCCGTATCCACCCCTAATTGAAGGAGTAGAGAATCTCCTTTCATTAAAAATTTCCCAGTATATCCTTTTATTATAAATTCCTTGTAATTTACAACAGCTAACTTAGATAATCCAATGGGCTTAATTTTTACTTCCCCCTCTGGAGGTTCTTTTGAATAAAAAGCCCTATACTTATTTTTAAGATTGTTAGATATAATCTTAGAAAATTCCTCTTCCTTTGGATTAAAGAAATAGGTAAATTTCCTGCCATCCTTCCTTAATAATGTGCTATACACTGAAATTGGTGATAGGGCATATACTCTTATTTCTTCACTGTTGACTATTTCCCTTTCTATAGCCAATTCTCTCACTTCTAGATTATTATTTCCCAATCGAACCCTTTGGCACCTCAAAAAACCATTTCCAATTGAATTTGAAAACTCATCGTAATGGGACGAAATGGTAAGTTTAACAGGTCCATCAAATATAATTAAATCATTTTTTTTATCAAGTGTATAACTTCCTTTTAGTCTAGAAAAAGAAAACATCTTAAATGTCCTTTTTTGGTTTTGGAAGCCCTTTTCATGAAGAAAATAGGCCAATTCAGCATCTAATATACTATATATCATTCCCTGGACCATATGATTATATTGTATTGGTAATACTACTTTGTCAGAATCAATAGGATAAAAAGTAATGATTTCTTTCATTATAAACCTCCAAAAAAAAATAATAGAATTAAGGAACTATATATTGATTCTACAAAAAATCCTTAATTCCTTTATTTTTCTGCAAACTATTAATTTAGATAAGCAACAACTGTTAAAGTCACCCTGATGGATTCAATAAACATTGGAATTGGATCTCTTACTTCTGCCTCTTCCACATAGACGGAAATAATTACTTCATGCCCACCTTTTAATTCAGGAGTTATCATGGTTCCCCAACATTCTGAACTGTATTGCCTATATTTCGCCATTCTTAACTGGGCCTAATATTCCCATCGTACCTGCACCTCCTCAATATCTCTATCTAAGTATTTTCTAATTAAAACGAAGATAAAAATAAAATAAGTTTTGTATCAAATATTTTAATTACCTTAAACATAGCACCTATTTTATACTTCCATGCAAATATTTATTAGCTACATCTCTTTAATTGTTTGCTATTAATTCTATAATTGACGTTTGTTCTATTTTTTTTAATGGATAAATAATTGATAGTATGATAGATGAAGCACATAACAAAGCATTAAAGACAATTAGCGTTAGTAGCCATTGCCATTGAAGTCCCCATTTATCAGTAATAAGCCAATTATAAATTGTTTTATGCAGGCCTATCTCTTTAAATTGCTGTTCATCAAAAGATAATACTTTATAGCCTATATTCTCACCATCAACTAAAAAATCTGTACATTCTTTATTTCCATATACAGTTGAAATTTCATTTAACTTTTCTAGTTCCTTTATTTGTTTATGTTGTAGTCCTCTATCAGATTCATCTATAGTTACAGTAATATCGGCCATGGAAGGATACAAAATAGGTATTGCTTGATGAAAAAAATCTAATATACCTTGAAAACAAAAAATCAATATTATGCATACTGCAAATGAACCTGTTAAAAGGAAAATATTCTTTTTTCTACTTAGAACATGCATTATTCCTAAACTCATCTCAATGGAAGAATTCTTCAATAATGTAATATTCGGCTCATACGTCTTATCTTGTAATCCTTTTATCGCTATTATAAATGTGGTTTTGGATGCCTTTTGAGCAGGATATTCATATCATTGTTATGCCAACGATTGTTCTAACCACTATACTATTAATATTAATTGAAATAAAGGAATTTCAGAGAAAAAATCGCTATTGATTTCTTTTAGTAGGAGATATATGCCCTATGAAACAAACTGACCTATTACTAAACCCATTGGAATAGATTTTAAACCTTTGTAAAATCCTTGTAATATAACTAGACATCTAATTTGTTTTTTTGATGCTCCAATGCAACGCAACATTCCATAATAAGTTATATTATTTAAGATTTCTAAGTTAATCATTAAACTTCAAGCTGTTAAAACAAGAATTATTATAATTAAAGTTAAGATATAAAATTGTTTCATAATTTTATTTGTGCTAGTCCCTATTAAACCTAATAATATCGTGTTTTCAGAAATTTCTTCATTTTTAAACCTATATCGGTCTTTTATATCCCTAATGGAACTTCTTATAGAACTTTCATCCTTAAATTTTATTCTAATAGAAATGCTATTTTTATTTGCGGTAATTTCATTAGTGCCTAAAAAACAATTGGTTTATCGAGAATATAACCAATCCCTCCCGGTAGTATCCAGCCTGCATATTCAATATCTTCTCTTTCGGCAATTTCTTTTGCAACCCCATCATTTAAATTTCTTAACATAATATGATAATCGCCATAAGTTTTTTGCTGTAAATTAACTTGAGATTCCAATGTCATTTCAGCGGTTGCAAAAATTAAGGATACATTTGTATATGAAGTTTTTTATCTGATTAGCGTCGAACTACCCCCTCCATTAATCTACCTTGATATTACCATATTCCTTATTTTTTATCAAATATAGGTTTTCCAAATATTTCCTATCGATGTATTACTGTTTCTCCTAAATTTAATGTTCTACCCCTTTTATCCATTGATTCAAAAGAAACAATGCCCCTAACTTTCCATCCTTTCAGTGAATATATCTGCTAAAAGAGAGATAAAGTTCTTATTCTATTTTAAATATCATTTGCTATAAAATAAAAAAGCCTTGTAAACTTAATAGTTACAAGGCTTATATTGGTGTACCTAGGAGGACTTGAACCCCCAACCTCCTGATTCGTAGTCAGGCACTCTATCCCGTTGAGCTATAGGTACAAATGTTAAACTTGTTGGAGGCGGCACCCGGATTCGAACCGGGGAATAAAGGTTTTGCAGACCTCTGCCTTACCACTTGGCTATGCCGCCTGATAAATGGAGCGGGTGAAGGGAATCGAACCCTCGCAACCAGCTTGGAAGGCTGGGGCTCTACCACTGAGCTACACCCGCATACTACTAATAACAAACTATATAAATTTATAATAACTCAGAAACACAAGGTTCCTGAGTTTCATTGTATTATGGAGCGGAAGACGGGATTCGAACCCGCGACCCTCGCCTTGGCAAGGCGATGCTCTACCACTGAGCCACTTCCGCAAATACTATATTGGTGGAGGAGACTGGATTCGAACCAGTGAAGGCTGAGCCAACGGATTTACAGTCCGTCCCCTTTGGCCAACTCGGGAACTCCTCCATTATGGAGCTGGTGAGAGGACTTGAACCCCCAACCTACTGATTACAAGTCAGTTGCTCTACCAATTGAGCTACACCAGCATGTGGCGACCCGGAAGGGACTCGAACCCTCGACCTCCAGCGTGACAGGCTGGCATTCTAACCATCTGAACTACCGGGCCATATCCAATTGATAATTGGTTTTATGGTGGGCGCAATAGGGCTCGAACCTATGACCCCCTGCTTGTAAGGCAGGTGCTCTCCCAACTGAGCTATGCGCCCATGGTGACCCTACGGGGATTCGAACCCCGGTTACCGCCGTGAAAGGGCGGTGTCTTAACCACTTGACCATAGGGCCACATTTGGTAGCGGCGAACGGACTCGAACCGCTGACACTGCGGGTATGAACCGCATGCTCTAGCCAACTGAGCTACGCCGCCACATTAACTAAACATGAATGAATGGTTGCGGGAGCCGGATTTGAACCAGCGACCTCCGGGTTATGAGCCCGACGAGCTACCAGACTGCTCCATCCCGCGTCATTTCCTATATTGATTATTGGTGGTGCCGAGGACCAGAATCGAACTGGTACGGTCCCAAAGGACCGCAGGATTTTAAGTCCTGTGCGTCTGCCTGTTCCGCCACCCCGGCACTTTCTTGGCTCCCAGGGTGGGACTCGAACCCACAACCTACCGGTTAACAGCCGGGT
>NZ_FNNG01000015.1 GCF_900106765.1 Tepidimicrobium xylanilyticum | reverse complement strand
ACCTTAACATTATTTACTACTCTAAGAATTTGAGCAATATTTCTAAAAGAATTTTTACCAAGATAGAACATAGATAAAGCAGTAAAAATAATATGCACAGGATAACGCATACGTTTAAAATCAGTCTTACCAACTAATTTAGACATGGATGCAGGTAATATATTATTTGGTTTAGGAACAAACATAGAATGATTACATTTTTTATCACAACATGATGTTAGTATATAACCATGGACACAAAATAAGGTTTTCTGTATACTAAAAATGAGGAAGGAAGTGTCCATAAATGTCTAAGAGAAATACCTATACAGATGAATTTAAAACTATGATTGCAGAATTAGTATTATCAGGAAAACCAGTTAAAGCAGTAGCAGACGAATATAGCCTAAGCCAAAGCACAGTACGTGGTTGGGTAAAGAAAAAGGCCCCTATTGAAGTAAAAGGTGATACTACTAATCTTGAAGAAATTCTAAAGATTAAAAAAGAAAATGCAAGACTTAAGGAGGAAGTAGAAATATTAAAAAAAGCTATGGCTATATTCGCAACCAAATAGACCCTGATAATATATTTGAAATAATCAAAGATAACTCTGATACACATAGCATAGATACTATGTGTAAGTTACTCGATTATCCTAGAAGCACCTATTATGATAAACAAAAAGAAAAGCCTGAAAATAAGTGGAAAAAAGAAAACAAGAAGCTACAAGAAGATATTTTAAAAATATATAATGAAAGTGGTAAAGTATATGGTGCTCCTAAAATTCGTGAAAAATTAAAAACACAGGGTTATGAAAAAATTAGCCTTAAAAGAGTTCAAAGACATATGAAAAAGCTTGGTATTAGATCAATTGTAGTTAAAAAATATAGACCACAGTCTACTAAGAAAGTTTATGAAGAAGGTGAAAACCTCTTAAATAGAGACTTTACAACTACAAAGATAAATGAAAAATGGGTAGCTGATATTACATATATCCATACTCAAAAAGATGGGTGGACTTATTTAGCGTCTATCTTAGATTTGCATACCCAAAAAATAGTAGGATATAGTTTTTCAAAGACCATGGATACATCCTTAGTATTAAAGGCATTAGATAATGCTATAACTACCCAGAAACCCACTAAAGGTTTAATTATACATTCAGATAGAGGTTCACAATATACATCAAAAGAATATCGTAAAGCAGTAAAATTAAAGGAATTAAAACTATCGTATAGTGCCAAAGGTTGTCCCTATGACAATGCTTGTATAGAAAGTTTTCATGCAATACTTAAAAAAGAATGTGTATATCTTAATACGTTTATAGATTACAATCATGCTAAATTAGTGTTATTTCAATATATAGAAGGATTTTATAATAGAAAAAGAATTCATTCATCAATTAATTACATGACTCCAAGTGAATATGAGTATTTATGTAAAGTAGCATAGCTTGCTTTAGATTTTAAGCCTGAGGGAACACTAGCCACCCGAAGGGCTTGCCCTTGATAAACTAATGAATAAATGCTACAATGCCCCATCACGAAGGCAAGATAGTATAGCTTGCTTTGAGTTTGTCGCCTTCGGGTAAAAATTCAAGAGCATTTATGAATGGTTTGTCAAGGGTGGCGGATAACCACAAAAAAACCTAAATTTTTGTCCAAACTATTGACATAGATCCAACAACGATAATTAGAGTAATATTTATAATCATGATGAAGACATGTTGCTTTACCGCAAACAGGGCAACGGGGGTATTTAGGCACCTTTTTAGACGTTGGTCTATCAGGAGCAAATTGGTGATTACATTTACGGCAAAGGTATTTTTGATAACCATCTCTATCTTTGCCATAGCGATAAAAAGAATCTTTATTATTGCATTTTGGACACTTAATTGGTACAATTTTTTGCATGAGGACTTCATCCTTTCTGGGAGGTATTTGTTTTATGGCAAAAACATTGTACCACAGAGGATTGAAGTCCTCAATTTTCATTTAAGTTTACAGAGCGATGTTTATCTTAAAGGAGGAAAATATGAAATATTTTAAAAAGAAATTGTTTATTTTATTATTAGGCATATCAATGCTTATCAATATTATATTATTTATAAAGATAGTTTCACCAAAAAATTATGAAAGATTTATAAGGGGATGTTATCAGAGTAATGGATTAACTTTTAATTTTTTTGAAGATAATATTTTAAGAATATCTAATAATAATTATTATATAAATACAGAATATAATAAAGTTGGTGAAAATATGTATGTGTTTAAAGTAAAAGAAAATGTTTATTTTGTTTTTTGGTACGATGAATCATTTTATTTATTTAATAGTAATTTTGAGAATGTTATGCAGTTAGAAAAGATAAGTAATCAAACAATGGTAAATGTAAATTTAAAAGAAAAAAAGATGGAGTAAAATTGGTAGTGTGAAATAGTTTGTGTTTCGCCATTCCAGGTTAAGGAATTTTGATAAAATTTAAAAACTAATTTAAAATAAAATCTTAAATTATTAGGTTCAATAAGAGTGTTGATTAAGTTTACTAAGTTTAATATATTTTTATACAATAAAACTAAGCTGTCAAGCTTTACAGCATCTTTATTGAGAGAGATAATTTAATAGTAGTAGTAAATGTAGGGTAGTGGGTAGTTGCAAAGCAATTATCCATCAAATCCATATTTTATTTTTCCTGCTTATTCAAGATATCCTCAAAGAATATATTTAACTGAGCAAGTATTTGATCCCAACCCCTCATTCTGGTTGTCCACTTGGATGTAGCATTTATCATTGCTAAATAGAGGCTCTTTTCTAAAGAAAAATCTGTTGGAAATATTGTCTTGTTTTTCGTTACTTTTCTTAATTGTCTATTAAAATTTTCTATTGCATTTGTTGTGTACATTAACTTTCTAATTTCTGGTGGATATTTGAAAAATGTTGATAATTCAGCCCAATTATTACGCCAACTAGATACGCAACTAGGATATTTTTTACCCCATTTATCTTCAAAATAATCTAACTGGATTAATGCTGTCTTTTCAGTATTTGCTTTATATACTGTTTTTAAATCTTTTATTAATTCACGTATATTCTTGTAATTTACATATCTAGTGGAGCTTCTGATTTGGTGAATAATACACTTTTGGATCTCAGCTTTTGGATATACTGCTGTTATTGCTTAGCTAAAACCAGGTAAATTATCTGTTGCAAAAATCAATACATCTTCTAGATCTCTATTTTTTAGATTATTTAATACCATTAGCCAATATTTAGAACTTTCATTTTCACCTACATACATACCCAATACTTTTTTTAAGCCATCCATTGTATATGCTAAAACAACGTATACGGCCTTTTTTACTACCGCTCCATTGTCTCTTACATTGTAATGAATAGCATCCATAAAAACGAAAAGATAAAGCTTCTCTAGCGGTCTTTGTAGCCATTCTTCAATTGTTGGTAATACCTTATTTGTTATCTTTGATACTGTTGACTCTGAAAGCCCAAATCCATAAATTTCTTGAATATGTGCAGATATGTCTCTTGTAGTCATACCCATTCCATACATGGAAATTATCGGATTTTCAATGTTTGAGATGTCTTTTGTATGTTTTTTAACTATTTGGGGTTCAAAACTTCCATCCCTATCCCTAGGTATTTTGATTTCCACCTCACCATTAGAGCCTTTTACCCTCTTGCTACTATACCCATTTCTTGTGTTAAGACTAAGTGGTTTTTCTCCATATTCATAGTCTAAATGCTCATCTAACTCTGCCATTAGCATTTTTTCTTTCTGGTCTTTTTCTTCCCATAACAAAATCCTCCTAGTTAAGTTATTTTACCTTAACCTGGAGGATTTTCATACATAAATTATTTCACAGTCTCGTAAAATTTACTCCATCTTTTTTATACTAACGTGTTTTTACAACTTGAAAACTTACTCCTGTAACTTCGTGTGGTGTTATTACATCCCAAAGTTCTTTAGTACCATCGGAATGATGTTTATAGATATGAACTTTTCTAACTTGATAACTTCTAGCAGTTCTTAATTTATACCAACCAGGCCCTGGAACATTAACGTTAACGTGCGCAACTCCTGAAGTGGATGCTTCACCTAAATTAACAGTAAAACTAACACGTTCTTTTTCTATGGTTACGCTAACATCTAATGATGGACCTGATCCATCTTTCCAGGCAAAAGAACCACCATATGGAAATTCGTAACCATCTCTTGGTTGACCACCAGCATCGCCGTAAGAGCTCATTCCATTTTTAATTGCTACCGTTTCAGTTGAATAATATGAGCGATCTGTTAACGTGATTAAGTTTTGTAAATATTCATCAATTTGTTTCTTGAAATTTTCTTCAATAACTTCATCAGGTAAGTTATAGGTTATTACTTCATTTTGAGTATCTTTTTGAGCATTTACTGTTGCTGGAGATAATCCTATTAATAGCACACTAAAAACCATCAATAGACTTAAAGATTTTTTAATTTTTTCTTTTAACATTTAAATACCTCCTTTTAAGTGTTATAATTAGTGTAACATAAGTATAATAAGAAATTTGTCGGGTTATGAATGTAGTAAAAAATTTTTTTAAGAGTCTAAGTTTAAGCTTTACTTTTGAAAAGTAGCAAAGGTTTAGAATTTGTAGAAATTGATACTTTTATAAATGGATTTGTACTTTTTGATAATTCTTTAGACAGTTTATAGATTTTAATATTTTAAAGCGTGACTATATAGCGCAAATTTGTTGTACAAATTTACTGTGTTGTATACATAAGAAGGTGAAGGAATGGATTAAGGGGAATAAAGGCTATAAAAAGCGTTATAAGGGTTTTCAGGAGTGAAGGCATATAAACCTATTGACGACAAGCAATCAAAGGGGTTTAAAAAAGCAAATTTAAAGCCAGAATAGGGAAATATTATGTCATGGTTTTATGAAAAAACAACCCCATAACTTTATTATTGCTAACACTATGACGGTATAATAGCGGTATATTATTTTTTTAATAAAGAAGGAAAAAAGCAATAAAGGTCGAATATTACAACGGGTGATAATATGACATATGATATAATTTATATGGTTTATGGTGCTAGTGATGTAGCGGAGCAGATAGGGGCAAAAGAATCAACATTAAGGAAATATAGTTTGTTATTAGAGAAGTATGGATAAGAGTTTAATAAAAACGACAGGGGACAGAGGGGATATATAGATAGCGATGTATAAGAATAATTAACAAGTTAGGATATAAAGAAGTATATTAGAATGTTTTAAAATTATGTTTATCGGCTTTGTAAACTAAACATGAAAAAATAGCACAATGTTTTATAGAATTGCTTTAAATTACTTTCAATTTCGCCTTGACGATTATAAAAGTCCGCCTTGAGATTGTCAAGGGTAAAATGAACGCGCTAAAGCGCGTCCTTGACAATCTCAAGGACGTACATTTGAAAAATATTTTGGCGAAATTAAAGCAAAATTTATGCTACAAGAAGATACTTTTTCTTCTCTCTTTCATTTAGATTTAATCCAGCAACTTGGGCTGGAGTTAAACCATTAAGAGATGAATGTGGCCTAACAAAATTATAGAAAATATAAACATGCTGATTAGGTTATTTGCTGATTCAAAAGAATTGAAACCTTGCTTTGTTTTATACCAAGCTTTAAATTGATGGTGGAAAGATTCAATTAGATTATTAGAAATATCATCTTTAAAGCTTTCGACACGAATATGTTTAACATCTTTTCCTAATACAGTTTTTACTGGGACATTGTATGCATTGTAGCGGTCACTAACAATAGCATTAGGTTTCCCTAGATCTTTAACAGAATTAAGCAAAGAAAAAGCTTGGTCTGAATTTCTGTGTGGTGAAAGATGAAACCCTAGGACAAAGCGAGTTTGTGAATCAACAATGAACCATATGTAATATTTTTTATCAGCGATTTTTATAATAGTTTCATCAGCATGCTATTCGTCGGAATTAAAATCTAACATTGGAACAAGTTCCAAAGCAATATTATTAAAATAAGGGGCAAACTTTTTACACCAATTGCTAATAGTAGTATGAGATACCTTAACATTATTTACTACTCTAAGAATTTGAGCAATATTTCTAAAAGAATTTTTACCAAGATAGAACATAGATAAAGCAGTAAAAATAATATGAACAGGATAACGCATACGTTTAAAATCAGTCTTACCAACTAATTTAGACATAGATGCAGGCAATATATTATTTGGTTTAGGAACAAACATAGAATGATTACATTTCTTATCACAACAACGATAATTAGAGTAATATTTATAATCATGATGAAGAAATGTTGCTTTACCGCAAACAGGGCAACGGGGGTATTTAGGCACCTTTTTAGACGTTGGTCTATCAGGAGCAAATTGGTGATTACATTTACGGCAAAGGTATTTTTGATAACCATCTCTATCTTTGCCATAGCGATAAAAAGAATCTTTATTATTGCATTTTGGACACTTAATTGGTAGAATTTTTTGCATGAGGACTTCATCCTTTCTGGGAGGTATTTGTTTTATGACAAAAACATTGTACCACAGAGGATTGAAGTCCTCAATTTTCATTTAAGTTTACAGAGCGAAAAAGTATGAAAGGAGGGATAATTATGAAGCGAGGGACAATTGTAGTAATATGCATGCTTTTAGTTATGTGTTTTTCAATATTTAGTAATGTAGCTTTGGCATCAGAAATACGGGATAGGAAAGAGGAAGTTATTATCGAACCAAATATTATGTTACCAAGAGATAAAACTATATATATCATTTATGCTAGTAAGGAAGAGGCTAAGGATACTTATTATTATAGGGAATATAGTGAAAATGATGAAGGTTGGTGGTCTGGCACGTTATATCTTACTAATCTAGAAAAAATTAGCGGCGGAAGATGGAGGGCAACTTATAAGGGAAAAATTTATTTTAGCTATTAAAATATAACTGATAAGTGTTTTTGAAACTATGTTTGGGGTAAGGGTGTAAAAGTACCATTACCCCATTTCTATTTTTGCTAAATTAAATTAATAATATAAAAACAAAAGTTCCGTTTTTTACTATTCGTACCGTTTTTCCTACCATTCGTGCCATTTTAAACAAATTTAAGGATAAATGTGGTATATTCTTAATAAACCAAGTTTAAATATTTGGAGGGTTTAAATGTTACATAAATTAGCAGAGGATATAAGCTTTTACCTTATAACCAATAAAGTAATAGATATAGAGGATAGGGATATTTATATCTATGGATTAGAATTACTTATTTCTACTTTATTTACATCCATTAGCATATTGATTCTAGGATTTTTAATAAGGGATTGGATTTCAGCGGTAGCATATTTATCTGTGTATTTTTTTCTGAAATCCTACACAGGAGGCTATCATGCAAAACATTATTATGAATGTTATATCTATTCAATATTTGTTTTTATTGTATTAATAATTGCAAAGAATATAATTGTACCTATTTATAGGCCAATTATCGGGTTATTTTCACTGATTTTTTCTATAATAGTCGTATTTAAATTTGCTCCCGTTACAAACAAGAACAACCCAAAGACTGAAGAGGAGATTTTAAAAAACAAGAAAATAGCTAGAAGAAGAATATTAATTTTGAGCATAATGGTAATCTTAGGATATACAGTAAAATCTAAACTGATAGACCTATGGCTTATGCTTGCTTTAACAGAGTTTTCAATTGCATATTCAATACTCAAGGCAAAGTTTTTAGATAAGAGTACTTAATCAAATATAACTTTTGGAAAGGAGATGTTGTGCTGAAAAAGGTATTAGCTATATTGGTTATATTTCTGATAATGAGCATAGTGAGCGTTCAAAATACTAGTGCCAAATTGTTATTAATAACTTAGAAATAAACAACATTAAAGGAAAGGTCTTACAACAAGAAACTGATATTCAAAAAATAAAGATTTGAACATGCGATAAATAGCAGGTTTTTCCAAGATTTTTATAAAGGTTCTATTATGCTTGTTACAAATTTAAATATTGAAAAAGATGAGATAATAGAAAAAGTAGTGTCTTTATTAAATATACATAATAAGGCTGATTATGAGAAAAATTTAAAAGAGTATTCAGATTGGGGAAAATCGAATAGCAGATACCAGTGGTAATTATTAAGTTTAATCATAGAAGCAAACTTACTGACCTATGAAAAACATTAAAACCCTCAAAAATTGAAGCCTTTTCAAAAAGAAAGGCTTATGTAAAGAAGAATTTTTAGAAAGGAGGGAACAATATGAAAAACATGAAGATAAAGGTATTAGAAAATGTTGCTAAATTATCAAAGAAAGCAGTTTCAACGGCAGAAGGAAAGCAGTCCATGTTTATATTCTTTGAACCAAAGAAGCCAGAGAAGAAGTAAGGTAAGATAAGGTAATAGGAGAGTGTGTGGGTAGTTAATTCTTCGATGTTGACGTTAGGCTGGTTATTATATAAAATTGCTATTTATTATTAAGCAATTAATTAATTTTGAAGAAATATAAGATTATCAAGGTAAAAAGTTGTATCCTACTTATTGGTCTTAATAATATTTCCGTATTCATGAGGGATATTCCAGCGTAATAAATAATTTATCCAATATAGAGAATATGAACTTATTATTGACAATACTATATTCCATTCCATTCATAGTACTAGCCTGTTTACTAGCGAAATGTTTCACTTACATGCTAAAACAAGCTGAAATAAAGGGTATTTCAGGGGTATTAGGATTTTTAACATATAATAATAGAAAAACCTCCAGTATCAATCAAGGAGGTTTTTCTATTGCCTACAAATACAGTTTATGGTAGTCTAAAATCAGAATTATCTTTAAGGAATGATAATAATGGTCTATATTGGAATTTGTGATGATGATAGATATTTTATGGATTATATCGGCAGGGAGCTAGAGAGAATTTTAAAGAAAAAAAATATAGACGCTAAAATTTATAAATTTGAAAGTGGAATGGATTTATTAGAGGCTTATGATAATGAGGACAAGCCTTTCGATATCATATTCCTTGATATAGGTATGCCAAGATTAGATGGCCTAGAGGTGGCAGAAATTATTAGAAAAAAGGATGAGGAAACCCTGTTAATATTTTTAACATCCATGGAAGAAGAAGTATATAAGGCTTTTAAATATAATACCTTTAGGTTCATCAGAAAAACCCACATAAATAAAGAATTAAAGGAAGCATTAGAAAGTTCTATTGAAAAGATAACAGATGAAAAGTGTATATTCAAAACATTAAATGGTGATTTATCCATATATACTAGTGATATACTCTATTTTGAATTTATTGATAGAAATGTATATATAAAAACCTTTGATACCAAATACAAAACAACCATTAGAAGATTTAAGGATATAGAAGATAAATTTACCTCTAAAGGTTTCATATTGATATATAGAGGTTGTATGGTGAATATAAATTATATAAAGAGCATAGGGAATCTTGATATAACTTTGGATAATGGCGAAAAACTTCCCGTTAGTAGATATAGGATGGAGGAAGTGAAAAAAAGCTTTATTAAAGTGGCAAGGAGAGGATAAAAAATGCCTCAACTAAAATTATGGATATTATATGAATATGTTCTTTGTTTAGTAGAAGTACTCCTTTTTTATGGTTTTATAAGCACCACATTGGAGAGGCATAAAAGGGTAAAAAAAGGCTGGTATTACCTATCAATTATATTATTGTCCATATTAATATTGATATTGACGGAAATTAAGATTTATTCCATGATACGAACCATATTATTGTATCTGATACTACTCTTTATATCCTATATATTATTTCAGGGGAATATAAAGGAGAAAGTGTTTTCCGTTACCATGTTTTATTTTTTCTTGATACTTAGCGATATTTTAATAGTTAGCATTTTTAGTGCTTTTATTGAGAAGGATATAAAGAATATTATAGAAACTCAAGCCTGGCATAGAATATTATTATCACAGATTTCCAAACTGCTGTTATTCATATTATTAAGGATGGCCAAAAATAATTATAAAAAGGACAATGTAGATATTCCCAGATATTATTGGTATTGGATATTATTTGTTTATTTAATATCCGGAATAAATCTTTTAGCAGTATTCAATATAAGCTTGATTCTTAATGAATTAAATTTGGGAATCCAACATCTGACGATAACAATTAGTTTAGGCTCCTTAGCAATAGTCATTATTACTTATTATATATTCATAAAGTTAAATAGCTTTTATGAGGAGAGAAATAACTATAGAATAGTAGAAATAAAAAACCAAATGCTTAAAAAGGAAATGGAAGAAAAGGAAAGAATGTATGAGGGAGTCAAAAAGCTTCAACACGATTTTAAGAACCATATAGTCTGTATAGAGAAGTTATTGGAGAAGGGGCAATTCCAATTAGCTAATGAATATGTTAAAGACCTAAAAGAAGAAGTTATTGAAACCTATACATGGATTAAAACTGGAAACGATGCGGTAGACGCCATATTGAACCTTAAGAAATCAGAGGGAGCTCAGAAGAAGATAGAAATGGATATGAAAATAAATATTCCAGATAATTTAACCATTAAACCTTTAGACTTATGTACAATTTTGGGGAATGCATTGGATAACAGCATAGAAGCCAACGAAAAACTTAAAAGTCAGGATAAAAGATATATTGACCTGAAGATTAATCCATATAAGGATTATCTATTCATTGAAATATTAAATCCATCATCCATTAATCCAATCGATGAAGATGGAAAGCTTAAGACTACCAAAAAAGATAAGGAAAACCATGGCTTCGGCATGAAAAGTATAGAAGCAGTAGTGGAAAAATATAATGGGATACTTCATTATGAATATAATGATGGAAAGTTTATATTGAATATAATGCTACCTTTATGATAAGAGTTAGGCTCATTAGTCTAACTTTTTCTATTTTTATTCATTCTATATTAGTATGAAAAGAATTATTGTACATAAAATATCATTGTGTTTAAAAGGAAGAATATTGGTAATAAATATATTGAAAATGATTATCAAAATCAGATAATGGTTTTCAAAATATGAATATGGAATTACCTACAGAAGGAGGTAAATAAATGCGTTTTGAAATTTATGATCCAACAGAAATAAAACACTATAGGGTTTTAGACCCCAATGGTGAAGTAGTAACAGAAGAAGATATTCCTCCATTTTCAGATGAGGAGTTGCTATATCTATATAAAACCATGTTGTTTTCAAGAATCATGGATGAAAGAACCCTATCCTATCAGAGACAAGGAAGAATGCTAACCTATGCACCAAATATAGGCCAAGAAGCTGCCCAAGTAGGAAGTGCCTATGCTATGGAGGATAACGATTGGTTCGTACCATCCTTTAGGGAACTAGGTGGATGGCTTGTCAAAGGAGTTCCTCTAAAGAATATCTATCTATATTGGTATGGAAACGAATGGGGCAGCCACATCCCAGAAGGTATTAAGGCACTACCCGTCTCAGTTCCCATCGCTTCCCAATTGCAACATGCTGCAGGCATTGGTATGGCCAATAATATAAAGGGTGAAAAGGATGTAGTGGTAGCCTATGTAGGAGATGGAGGAACATCTCAGGGAGATTTCCACGAAGCCTTAAACTTTGCAGCCGTATTTAAAGCTCCAGTAGTATTTGTGGTTCAAAACAACCAATATGCTATTTCCGTTCCAAGAAAGGAACAAACTGCAAGTAAAACCATTGCCCAAAAAGCCATTGCCTATGGTATGCCTGGCATATTAGTAGATGGAAACGATATATTTGCCGTCTACAATGCAAGCAAGGAAGCAGTAGATAGAGCTAGAAGGGGAGAAGGTCCAACTTTAATCGAAGCTTATACCTATCGATTAGGGGCACACACCACTTCTGACGATCCAACTAAGTATAGGGAAAATGAAGAAGTAGAAAAGTGGAAGCCAAAGGACCCAATCCTAAGATTTAAAAAATATTTACAAAAGAAGGGAATACTAACTGAGGAATGGGAGGAAAAGACCAAGAAGGAATTAGATGACCAGGTAGTATCCACCTTTGAAGAAATTGAAAATAAATCGGATACCCTAATTGAAGATATATTCAAATACCATTATGAAACCATGCCTCCACATTTAGAAGAGCAACTTGAGGAATATAAATCTTTTTTAGAAGGAGGTAAATAATATGGCTAATAAGTTAAATATAGTAGAAGCTGTAAACCAAGCCCTAATGAATGAGATGGAAAAGGATGAAACTGTAGTAGTTTATGGTGAAGACGTAGGAGTTGAAGGAGGAGTTTTTAGGGCTACCGTTAATCTCCAGAAAAAATTTGGAAAGCATAGAGTATTCGACACCCCCCTTGCAGAATCTGCCATTGTAGGAACAGGTGTAGGAATGGCTATAAATGGCTTGAAGCCAGTAGTAGAGCTGCAGTTTATGGGATTTTCCTATCCTGCCTTTAACCAGATAATATCCCATGTGGCCAGGATGAGAAATAGAAGCCGAGGCCGTTATAATCTACCAATGGTCATTAGAGCACCCTATGGAGGAGGAATAAGGGCCTTAGAACACCACTCTGAAAGTACGGAAGCACTATATGCACACATTCCAGGCCTGAAGGTGGTAATACCTTCTACCCCATATGATACAAAAGGCCTTCTTATAGCGGCCATTAGGGATCCAGACCCAGTAATATTCTTGGAGCCAAAGAGAATCTACAGGGCTTTTAGACAGGAGGTTCCAGAGGAAGCCTATGAACTACCCATTGGAAAGGCTAGGATTGTAGAAGAAGGGGAAGATGTTACCGTCATAACCTGGGGTGCCATGGTAAGGGATGTACAAAAAGCTAGTGAAATGGTGAAAGAAAAGGGGATCTATCCTGAAATAATAGATTTACGCACCATTTCTCCTATGGATAGAGAAACCTTCGTTGAATCCGTCAAGAAGACTGGCAGAGCTGTAATTGTCCATGAAGCACCTAAGACTTTAGGAGTAGGAGCAGAAATAGTATCAGTTATTAACGAAAAGGCCTTCTTGTATTTGGAAGCTCCACCTACAAGAGTAACTGGTTTCGACACCACTTTCCCCTTGCCAAGAGGAGAGATGCACTATATCCCATCTCCAGAGAGAATAGCAAAGACTATAGAAGAAGTAGTTAAGTTTTAGGGAGGAGGTAATAGTATGAAATTTGAATTTAGGTTTCCAGATATAGGTGAAGGAATTGCTGAAGGAACCCTTATGAAATGGCTGGTTAAGGAAGGGGAAGAAGTTGAAGAAGGCCAATCCCTGGCTGAAGTAGAAACCGATAAGGTTACTACAGAAATACCTTCTCCAAAAACGGGAAGGGTATTAGAGTTAAAAGCAGAAGAAGGAGATGTAATTAACGTAGGGGATGTGTTTATTACCATAGATACTTCAGGTGAAGGAGAAGCCGATGAAGTGGTTAAGGGTGAATTGGATGAAAAGGAAGAGCTAGTAGAAGAGGAAACTGCTGGAGTAGTAGGAGAGGTAATAGCATCTTCTGAGGAAATTCCTCCAAGCACAGAAGGGCAAGTTGTTCCTACCCAAGAAAAGCCTAAGAAGTCAAAGGTATTAGCCACTCCCGTTGCAAGGAAACTTGCTAAGGATTTAGGAGTCGATATTACCAAGATAAAGGGTACAGGGCCTAATGGCAGGGTAATGAAGGAAGACATCTATAGGACCAAGGAGGAAATGACCAAGGAAGTAGAAAAACCAAAATTGCCTGAAGTAGTAGAGCCAACAATATCAGGAGAGGAAGAAAGAATAGAAAGGATTCCACTAACAAGAATTAGAAAGACCATAGCAGAACAGATGAAGGCATCCAGATTTACAATCCCTCATACTACTGCCATGGATGAAATAGATATAACTAAATTATATGAATTTAGGAAGAAATATAAGGAAAAGCTAAAGGAAGAAGGCATCCATCTAACCTTCCTACCCTTTATCGTTAAGGCAGTAATTGCAGTATTAAAACAGTTACCAGAGTTTAACTCTTCCTTAGATGAGGAAAGGGAAGAGCTGATGCTTAAGCATTACTACCATATAGGAATTGCTACCGATACCGATAGGGGCTTGATGGTGCCAGTATTAAGGGATGCTGACAAGAAGAGCATAATTGAAATAGCTAAGGAAATAGAGGATTTAAGCAGCAGGGCTAAAGAAAATAAAATAGAACTCCATGAACTAAGGGGCAGCACCTTTAGCATAACCAATTATGGCTCCATTGGTGGGCACTTTGGAATTCCAATCATCAATTACCCCGAGTCGGCCATTTTAGGCGTAGGCAGAATCGTTAAAAAGCCGATTGTAAAGGACGATGAAATAGTAATTGCCAGGGTATTACCTTTATCCTTATCATATGACCATAGAATAATTGATGGAGCTAGCGGAGCAAGGTTCTTAAATATGTTAGCAGAACTACTAGAGGATCCAGAAGTGCTCCTATTAAAATCATAGAAAGGATGAAGGTGATAATATGAAATACGATGTGATAATAATAGGGGGAGGCCCTGGAGGCTATGTGGCTGCCATAAAGGCAGCCCAGCTAGGGGGTAAGGTTGCAGTAGTAGAAAAGGATAAGTTAGGGGGGGTATGCCTTAATTGGGGCTGTATTCCCACCAAAACCCTTTTAAAAACTGCTAAGCTATATAGGGATATGCTAAGGGGCAAGGAGTTTGGAATAGTTGGGATCGATGATTCAAAGGTTAAAGTAGATTGGAACCTGCTATTAAAGCGAAAAGATAGAGTTGTAGACAGATTAGTAAAGGGGATATACACACTATTTAAGAGGAATAAGATAGACCTATATGAAGGAGTAGGAACGGTTCTAGATAAGAATAGGGTTGAAGTTAATGGAGAGGTTATTACAGGGAAAAATCTAATAATAGCTACAGGAGCAAAAGAAAACTTCCCTGAAATTGAGGGGTTAAAGGAAGCTTTAGAATCTGGAAGGGTTATAAATAGCAAAGGAGCCTTACAGTTGAGGGAAATTCCTAAGGAGTTAGTTATAATTGGCGGTGGTGTAATTGCCGTTGAGTTTGCAACTCTTTTTAACACCTTGGGTTCCAACGTAACATTAATCCAGAGGTCTAAGCGAATACTATCAAGCGTAGAAGAGGAGATGGCTTTAACTCTTCAAAAACAATTAATTAAAGAAGGAATAAATATTGTAACCGATACTAAACTGAAGTCCATTACTGAAAATGGTATCTTAATTGACCATAAAAGGGAAGAAAAGCTATTTAAAGGGGATAAATACCTTATATCCCTTGGGCTTAAACCCCAGCTAAAGGGAATAGAAGGTTTAAATCTTGAATTGGACTCTAAAGGTTTTATTAAAACCAATAAAAGGTTAGAAACCAGCGTAAAGGGAGTATATGCTATTGGGGACTTAAATGGGAAATTTGCTTTAGCCCATGTGGCCTCGGCTGAGGGGATTGTAGCAGCGGAAAATATAATGGGAATAGATAGCATCATGAACTATAATATAGTTCCCACCGGCATTTATACCTTCCCTGAACTGGCATCCGTTGGGCTAACAGAAGAAGAGGCTAGAAAAAAGGGTCACGATATTACAGTAAGTAAGTTCCCGCTGGCTGCCAATGGTAAGGCCTTAGCGGAAGGAGAAGCTACAGGTTTTGTAAAAATCATATCCGATAATGAATACGGGGAAGTTATAGGAGTTCACATTATGGCTAGTAACGCCACAGATATGATTTCAGAGGCCATAGTTGCTATGCAATTGGAGTCAACGGTTTATGATATTGCCAAAGCCATCCACCCCCATCCTACCCTATCGGAAGCAGTTATGGAAGCGGCCTTTGGTTCCATAGATAGGCCTATACACATGTGATAAAGTGTAAGAAAAGTTAGGTTGACAGACCTAACTTTTCTTTTTGCTATTCGTACCGTTTTTCCTACCATTCGTACCGAATTCCACAAAATATAAGATAAATATGGTAAAATAGCAGTAAAAGGGAATAGAGTTTATATTTGAGGATTAAATTAAAAAGAAGGATAAAGGGTGATATTTTTAACAGTTTAACGATAAAGAGTTCGTGGTCTGAACGTATAGATTGTGATACTAGATACTTGCCATTATTTTTTATGGTAAATACCAATCGCTATGGTGAAGCTGATGGTGAATTTAGTGCTGAGTTAAAGTATAGAATACGTACTTATACACCAAGAGTAGGAGCATTTACTTATTACCGTAAAGCTTATGCTAACAAATCATTTAGCGTAAAGTTTTAATGAGGAGAGATAATGAAAAGAATTATAATATTAATAATTATCATTTTGTGCTTATTGAATTTTTCATTTCTTATGGAATTAAGAAAACACAATAATAGAGCAAATCAATTCCAAAAGTTTATTTTAGATAAAATAACTATATACTTACCTAGAGATTATGTTTTGCCAGTGCTATCTCAAGAGCCAATTAAACTTGAAGAACTTTATGCTGTGGATGGATATATAGATTCAACAAAAGCTTATTTTGAATATGTATTTGGAATTGAAGAAACTAATATTAGCCAGTACCTTTATAATACAAGGAATGGAATTAAAAAGCTAATTAAATTAATTGAAAATGATGGTGATACAACGGAAATAGAGAACTTGAAAAATGAACTTATAGAAATTCAAAGAGATACTTTAGATAGACACAGTAAACGGGAATATAATTGATATAAAGCAATAAGATAAAAAGTAGGATTATTTTTATTATATCAGAAGCAGCCTTTGGTTCTATAGATAAGCCTATACACATGTGATAAAGTGTAAGAAAAGTTAGGTTAAGAGACCTAACTTTTCTTATGTGCTATTCGTGCTTTTTTTCCTACCATTCGTACCGAATACAACAAAAACTAGAATAAATATGGTATGATAACTATATATTTAGCAAAAACTGAAATAAATTTGCCAAAGTTTAATTGTCTTTTTCGTTATAGATATATGAAGGGTAAATAAAGGGGAGGGAGAAATGATAAAAGATAGCAAAAAGTTGATAATAATATACATAATAGGCATAATGCTAATACTGTGGATAGGGGGATTTGTGCCAAAGCAGATTGGAAAGTTTTATGCAATAAATTATGTGAAGAAAAATTACCCTCATAAGGATTTGATTTTTCACGATATCGATTATTCTCCTATTCATGAAAGCTATTTTGTTTCATTTAAAGATTCTAATGGCAAGGTGTATAGCTTTGAACTATATCCTAGATACTTACCAGTAAGTATTCAATTTGATCCTTTCAACTTCGTAGAAGGATAAAGAAAGTTGTTCTAAAATCGTATTTTAGAACAACTTTTATTATGATATAATTATAATAATCATCATAATTTTCAAACTAAAGTAGGTGTAAATGTGAAAGATCAATATGGAAGGAAGATAAACTATTTACGCATTTCCGTAACCGACCTATGTAATTTGAGATGCATATATTGTATGCCAGAAGAAGGAATACCTAAAGTAGACCATAAGGATATATTATTTGTTGAAGAAATAGAGGGAATAGCAAAGATATTTGTAAAATTAGGAGTTAATAAAATACGGCTTACAGGAGGAGAACCTCTAGTAAGAAAGGGAATATTGGATATAGTGGAGAGAATAGGCAAATTGGAGGGAATAAGGGATTTTGCTATGACCACCAATGGCCTATTGTTAAAGGAATATGCCAAGGACTTAAAGGTCTTAGGCCTTAAGAGGGTAAATATTAGCTTGGATACCCTGGATGATAAAAAATATTCATCTATAACTAGAATTGGGAGTTTACAAAGGGTAATGAAAGGGATTGAAGCTGCAAAAGAAGTGGGGCTTACTCCAATTAAGATTAACACAGTTTTAGTAGGTGGATTTAACGATGATGAAATAGAGGATTTGGTAAGGCTAACGGAAAAGGAAGAAATCGATGTTAGGTTCATTGAATTAATGCCCATAGGGGAAGCCATAAAACTGAAAGCAGACCATTTCCTATCCAATGAAATAGTATTACAGAGGGTACCCAACTTAATAAAAATAGATGGAGAAGACCCATCCTCCCCTGCAGTCTATTATAAACTGCCCAATGGTAAGGGCAAAGTTGGGCTTATAAACCCCGTATCCTGTAAATTCTGTAAAAACTGTAATAGAGTAAGGCTAACATCCCAGGGGAAACTAAAACTATGCCTGCATTCGGATGTTGAAATAGATCTAAGGGAGGCCTTAAGAAGGGGCCAAGCCATAGAAAAAATTATAATGGATGCTATATCTAAAAAGCCTGAATCCCATAACTTAGAAGATGGAGTATATGTATCAAAGAAAATGTACCAGATAGGAGGTTAATATGAAGTTTACCCATTTTAATAAAGAAGGTAGAGCTCGTATGGTAGAGGTGGGAGAAAAGGAGGATACCAAAAGGCTGGCAGTAGCCTATGGCAGGATAAGGATGAAGGAGGAAACCATAAAGCTGATTAAAGAAGGGCTGATAGAAAAAGGGGATGTACTCTCTGTAGCCCAAATAGGCGGTATTATGGGCTCTAAGATGACTAGCCAGCTAATTCCAATGTGCCATAATATATTTATAAGCGGTTCTGACATCAACTTTAATATATTGGAAGATGCAATAGAGATAGAGGCACAAGTAAGAACTGTTGGGAAAACTGGGGTAGAAATGGAAGCCTTAACAGCCGTATCCATAGCTGCACTTACCATCTATGATATGTGTAAGGCAGTAGATAAAGATATGGTCATTGAAGAGATTAAATTGATTAAAAAATCAGGTGGCAGATCGGGAGAATATATCAGAAAAGAAGCCCAGTAGGAGGAAGACATTATGAAGAAAATTGGAATGGTTTTAGATATAAATGTTTCTGAAAAGAAAGGAGTAGTAAAAAAGCCCGTAGAAAAGGGAATATTTAAAGAGGATTATGGGCTAGAAGGAGATGCCCACGCCGGGAAATGGCATAGGCAGGTTAGCCTTTTAGGGATTGAGAGTTATAGAAAGATGAAAGATTTAGGAATAAAAGGATTAAGCCATGGAGATTTTGCAGAAAACATAACTACAGAGGGAATAATTCTACATGAACTTCCTGTTGGTACAAGATTAAGAATTGGGGAAACCATCCAAGAGGTGACTCAAATAGGAAAACAGTGTCATACAGGCTGTGCCATATCCCAACAGGTGGGGAAATGTATTATGCCTAAGGAAGGCATATTTACAAAGGTTGTAAAAGGCGGAGTAGTAAAACAGGGAGATATTATAGAGGTGCTTGAATGAAAGTTTTATCCTTGTTTATTAAGAGGAAAAAAGGTGGGAAGGTTGAAAAAATCGAAGAAGGTCAGCTTAAGGAGGGACATGGGCTAGTTAGCAATGTAAATGGAGGAGGTAGTAGAGAAATTTCAATAGCTACCCTTAGGGTAAGGAAATATTTAGAGGATAAAAGCCTTAAGGGGATTTGTAGCTATAGATTCTATGAAAATATTACCATTGGAGGTTTGAATGTAGAGGAACTTAAGCTAGGACAGAGAATTATTATAGGAGATACAATCCTTGAGATTACCTCCATAGGAAAGAAATGTTTTCCAGAATGTAATTTGTTCATATCGAATAATTTATGTCCTCTTACTAAGGATGTATTATTTACTAAGATTATAAGAGGAGGCTTTATAAAGATAGGTGATAGAGTGAATTTAATGGAGCCCACCGATTTTATATGGGTTAGGTGATTAGAATGGATTATAGGGAATATGTTAATAAGGTTATAAAGAACATACCCTTAGGGATAGCTATTACCGATGGGGAAGGGTATGTGAAAAATGTTAATAATAAGCTATTAGATATGTTTGGATACAAATATGCAAACATTGTAGCAAAACCCATATTCATCCTATTTAAGGAGCCTAACGAGATTAAGAAACTTCTTATGGATAAAAAAAGCATAATAGATGAAGAAGTGTTCATCAATGCCAAGACCAATAGGATTAGATTTACCTTATCGGCCTATCCCATATATAATGCTAATGGTGAAAAAAAGGATATTATATACATCTTTGATGTTACTAAAAAAGAGAGAAAAATGGCAGATAGGATATCGCAAAATAAAGCCATATATACCTTTGATAAGATAATATCTCAAAATGAACGTTTTATTCGACTAATTCATTTTGCCAAGGAAATATCTGATTCTAAATCCACTATCCTTATTACAGGAGAATCGGGTACAGGGAAGGAAGTATTTGCTCAATCCATTCATAATTACAGCAGCAGAAGAAATGAACCTTTTGTTGCCATCAATAGCGGTGCTATCCCTAAGAGTTTGATTGAATCGGAATTATTCGGCTATGAAGAAGGGGCCTTTACTGGAGCAAAAAAAGAAGGCCGTCCTGGGAAATTTGAATTGGCACATAGAGGAACCATATTCCTAGATGAGATTGGAGAAATGCCTTATGATATGCAGACGAGACTTTTAAGGGTAATAGAAGAGGGTACAGTTTCTCGAATTGGAGGATTAGATCAAAAAGTTGTGGATGTTAGAATAATCGCAGCAAGCAATAGGGATTTAAAAGAAGAAGTGGAAAAGGGGTACTTTAGGAAGGACCTATTTTATAGATTAAATGTTCTCCCCATAAGAATTCCTCCCTTAAGAGAAAGAAAGGATGACATACCTTTATTAGTCGATTATTTCATGGAGAAGATTTCATTAAGATTAAATAAGAAAAAAATCTCTGTATCTAAAGAAAAGATGGATGAATTAATGAACTATAATTGGCCTGGTAATGTTAGGGAATTGGAAAACTTCATTGAGCTATCAATAAATTTAGGTTATATGCCTAAACTGGAAGGGGAGAAAATTGAATTTAAACCAAAGGATATAGAGAATTATAAATATGAACATCTTATGTTAGACCATGTGGAAAAGATGCATATAATAAAGGTTCTGAAAATATTTTCCTATAATATTACCAAAACGGCAAAAGCCCTTGGCATTGGGCGGAATACCCTCTACAGGAAGATGACCAAATATGAAATAGACTGTGCCGAATCGGAACACTGTTCCATAACAGAACAATCTGATTAGAGTGAACTGTTCAAGAGTAGAACAGCTTAAATAAAAGCCTTTAACAAACGTTCATATTAGGGCTTTTATTTTTTTGGCATAAATTGTGCATATTTAAAATGATAGCAGATCAAATACTAATAAAGGGTAAGGAGGAATGAGTATGGGTGGATATATGGGGAAAATCCTTAGGGTTAATTTAACGGAAGGAACTGTGAAAGATGAACCTCTAGATTTAAAGGTTGCCCAAAAATATTTAGGCGCCAGGGGCTTAGGGGTTAAGATTATGATGGATGAAGTTACAGCAAATGTGGAGCCATTTAGCGAAGAAAATAAATTGATAATAGCAACAGGAGCATTAACTGGAGCGCCAGTTCCAACTAGTGGAAGGTATATGGTCATTACTAAATCTCCACTAACTGGGGGTATTGCTACAGCTAATTCTGGTGGATTTTGGGGTCCCAAATTCAAATCAACTGGAT
Source organism: Tepidimicrobium xylanilyticum (assembly GCF_900106765.1). Lineage (NCBI taxonomy): Bacteria > Bacillati > Bacillota > Tissierellia > Tissierellales > Tepidimicrobiaceae > Tepidimicrobium > Tepidimicrobium xylanilyticum. The sequence goes on along the minus strand of NZ_FNNG01000015.1, from coordinate 39,817 downwards.
ATGATGCAATAATATTTGAAGGCAAAGCTTATAAGCCAGTATATCTGTATATTGAGGATGATAAGGTTGAAATTAAAGATGCTTCCCATATCTGGGGTAAAAAGGTATCAGAGGTTACTGAAATCCTAAAAAAAGAACATGAAGGGGCTAACATATTATCTATAGGTCCTGCTGGGGAGAAGCTATCCTTAATTGCATCAATTATGAATGATTTAGATCGAGCAGCAGGTCGTGGCGGTGTAGGTGCAGTAATGGGCTCTAAAAACTTAAAAGCTGTAGTTGTAAAGGGAAGCAAAAAAGTACCTTTATTCGATGAAGAGAGGACTAAAAAGGTTTCAGCAGAAAAGGTGAAAATATTAAGAAATGATCCTGTTGCAGGAGAAGGATTACCTTCCTATGGGACAGCAGTCCTAGTAAATATTATAAACGAGTCGGGAGTATTTCCAGTAAAGAATTTCCAATACTCTTATACTGAAAATGCAGATTTAATTTCCGGAGAAACTCTAGCTGAAAAACATTTGGTGAAAAATGCTGCTTGCTATAGATGCCCAATAGCTTGTGGTAGGGTAGTTGAATTAGCCGATGGTTCTGTTGTTGGAGGCCCAGAATATGAGACTATATGGGCTTATGGAGGAGATTGTGATGTATATGACCTTGATGCAATAAATGAAGTTAACTATCTATGTAATGAATACGGAATAGACACTATTTCCGCCGGAGCCACTATAGCTGCAGCTATGGAACTCTACGAAAAGGGATATATAAAGGATGATGAGATAGAAGCAGATGGATTAAGCTTAAAATGGGGAGATCCAAAGGCCATAGTTGGCTGGACTAAAAAGATTGGGTTGAGGGAAGGATTTGGAGATAAATTGGCCAATGGCTCATACAGATTAGCCGAGTCCTATGGAGTCCCTGAGCTATCCATGACAGCTAAAAAACAAGAACTACCAGCCTATGATCCAAGGGGAATTCAAGGGCATGGAATAACCTATGCGACTAGCAATAGAGGTGGCTGCCACGTAAAAGGGTATATGATTAGCCCCGAAATATTGGGTTATCCTGAAAAATTGGATAGACTTACTCTAGAAGGAAAGGCTGCTTACGCTAAACTATTCCATGATTTAACAGCAGCTATCGATTCTATGGGATTATGCATATTTAGTACCTTCGGATTAGTATTACCCGATTATGTAGACATGTATAATGCAGTATGTGGGGATGTATATGATGATAACTCTTTACTTGAAGCTGGAGAAAGGATATGGAATCTCGAGAAGCTATTTAACTTACGAGAAGGAATAGATAGTTCTCAAGATACACTACCTAAGAGATTGATAGAAGAACCAATAAAAGAGGGTCCATCTAAAGGCCATGTACATCAATTAGGCAAACTACTTCCAGAGTATTATGAAGTAAGAGGTTGGGATGAAAATGGAGTACCCACTGAGGAAACTTTGGAAAGATTAGGTCTTGAAAAATATAAAAAGTATATAGGATTTGCAACTAAATAGAAAAGGCCCCAAAAAGGGCTTTTTCTATTTGAAGTGGGTTCTTCAAATTAGACCATTGATATGGAAAGGTTTATTATTATATAATAAAACAAAGGGAGTGTGGCTATGATTAAGGTTGAAGTTAGGTTGTTTGCTCACTTTAGAGAGGGAAGATGGAAAAGAAAAGTTTTAGAGTTTGAAGAGGGAACTACTCTTTCAGATATAATAAAACATTTAAACATAGATGAAAATGAAGTAAGCATGTTATTACTTAATGGAATAGATGGCCCTGCTAGTCGTAAGCCAAAGGATGGAGATGTTGTATCCCTATTTCCACCTGTAGGAGGAGGCTAGAATGTATCAAAAAGATTGCTTAGGCAATCTTTTATTATTTTCATTTCCATTTATATTTTGAAGAATAATACAATATGGTATAATGGATAAAATTGTATTGGGAGCGAATAAAATGGATTTAAAATATCTGAAAAAATATATCAATAGGTATAAAAAACAGTATTTTATAGCAACTTCCATAATATTCCTTGAAACCTTAGTGGATGTAGTTAGTCCAACTATAATGTCTCTGATTATAGATAAAGGTGTAAGGAATAGGGATATGGACTATATTTTTAAACTAGGTGGATTAATGATCTTTATTACTTTATTAGGAGCAATTTTTGCTGTTACCAGAAATATATACTCCTCTAAAGTCTCCCAAAGTTTTGGCGCTGATTTGAGGGAAGATCTCTACATTAAAATCCAAGGGTTTTCTTTTGATAATATAGATAGATTTCAAGATGCTTCTTTAATCACAAGGCTGACTAATGATGTAAACCAGGTGCAGAATTTCTCCCATGGAATGATGAGAATATTTGTAAAGGCTCCAATCCGTTTAATTGGAGCAGTAATAATGGCATTTTTACTGGATTATAAGATGGGATTAATATTAATTGGAACCATTCCCATAGGCGGAGCAGTCATAATATTGAATTTAAAATTATCCTATCCTATATTTAAGAAGATGCAAATTGCTTTAGATAAAGTTAATGGAGTTATGAGAGAATATTTAGCTGGGATTCGAGTAGTAAAGGCTTTTAATAGGTTCAATTATGAAAGGAACCGCTTTAAACAAGTTAATGATAATTTAAGGGATAGTACTCTTAAAGGAATGAGGATAGTGGCAGTTTTTAATCCCCTAGTGGGGTTGATAGCAGACATTGGGATTTTAGTTATCTTATGGGTTGGAGGAATTAGGGTTAACAATGCAAATATTGAGGTTGGCAAAGTTATGGCCTTTGTAAACTACATGTTAATGGTGCATTTTTCCCTTAGAATGATGACTAGGGTTTTGAACATGTATACAAGGGCTAGGGCATCTGCAGAAAGGATTGGTGAGGTTTTTGCTGAAAAGAATACCATTTTTGAAACTCCAAGCCCCGTTAGATTAAACAATATAAAAGGTCATGTGGAATTTGAACATGTATACTTTAAATACCACTCTAATTGGAAATATGTTTTGGAAGACATAAATTTTTCCATAAATTCAGGAGAAATGCTTGGGATAATCGGCTCTACTGGTTCTGGGAAAACTTCTTTAATCAATTTAATTCCCAGATTTTATGATGTAAATGAAGGAAAGGTAAAGATAGATGGTATAGATGTAAAGAAAATGGACTTAAATCAGTTAAGGGATAGTATTGCTATAGTGCCCCAAAAATCTCTGCTGTTTACTGGTAGCATATTGGACAATATAAAATGGGGTTATGAGGAGGCTAGTTTTGAGGAGGTAGTTAAGGTATCTAAGATTGCTCAAGCTCATGATTTCATAACTTCCTTTAATGAAGGCTATAATACCTATGTAGGTCAGGGAGGAGTAAATTTATCAGGAGGACAAAAACAGAGAATTTCAATAGCTAGAGCCTTGATAAAAAAGCCTTCCATACTTATATTAGACGATAGCACTTCTGCAGTAGATTTGATAACTGAAAAGGAGATTAGAGAAGGATTAAAGGGGTTTCTAAAGGATACTACCACCATACTTATAGCCCAAAGGATAACTACGGTAATGGATACTGACAAAATACTGGTCATGGATAATGACAGGATAGTGGGAATAGGAACTCATGAGGAACTCTTAAAAAATTGCCAAGTATATATGGACATCTACAGCTCACAGATCGGGAAGGGGGAAGTTATTTATGGATCCTAGGCGAAGAAGAGGATTAGCAGGAATTTCTGGTGGAAGAAATGCTATTTTCCCAGTAGAAAAGCCAAAGAATATGAAATATACCTTGAAAAGGCTTTTGGGTTTTTTTGAAGGAGAAAGAAAGGGGCTATTTATAACCTTCTTATTGATATTGATATCATCTGGGTTAACTTTACTTGTACCCTTCCTAATTGGAAAAGCTATAGATGCCATGGTTCCGGGGGCACAGCTTGTAGAATTTAAGGATTTAAAGGTCTATTTATTGATTTTATTACTGGTATATCTTTTTAGCAATGGCCTTGTATTTTTTCAGGAGTTTATAGTTGTAGGAATTGCCCAGAGGGTAGTACATAAGATCAGGGAAAAATTATTTGATAAGCTTCAATCCTTACCCATTTTATATTTTGAAGTCAAGACTCATGGAGAGATAATGAGTAGACTATCTAATGATGTGGATAATATAAGCACTACCATCTCCCAGTCTATCATACAGCTTATGACTTCAGTAATAAATATATTGGGTTCTTTAGTCATGATGATATATTTAAGCTGGCTCATGACTTTAGCCAGCTTAATCACTGTACCTTTGGTCTTTTTGCTGACTAAAACTATAGCTAACAAGACTAAGGCTTTATTTTTAGAACAACAAAGGGCGTTAGGGAAGTTAAATGCTCATATTGAAGAGTCTATATCTGGGATCCAAGTGGTAAAGGCCTTTAATAATGAAGAAAAGGTATTGGAAGAATTTAAAAGGCAGAACCACGTATTAAGGGATGTGGGAGTTAAAGCTCAAATCTGGTCTGGATATTTGATGCCTTTAATGAATGTTATAAGCAATATTGGGTTTGCTGTAATTTCTATATTCGGTGGCAGTTTAGCTGTAAGGGGTATTATTTCTGTGGGAATTATTGCCAGTTTTATATCCTATTCGAGGCAGTTTACCATGCCACTAAATGAATTGGCAAGTACATTTAACATGTTACAATCTGGAATAGCAGGAGCTGAAAGGGTTTTTGAGATACTGGATGAATTAGAAGAGAGGAAGGATAGAGAAGATGCTATTCAAGCAGACCATATTAAGGGAGAAGTGGAGTTTAGAAATGTTTCCTTTGAATATAAAAAGGGAGAAGAGGTTTTGAAGGATATATCATTTAAAGTTAAGCCTGGGACCAATGTAGCTTTGGTAGGGCCTACTGGAGCTGGTAAAACAACTATAGTAAATTTGCTAACGGGTTTTTATGAAATAAATAAGGGAGAAATATTAATTGATGGGATTAATATTAAGGACTATAAGAAGGATAGTTTGAGAAAAATGTTTGGAATGGTGCTTCAGGATACCTATCTATTTTCCGGAACTATAAAGGATAACATTAGATATGGTAGACTTGATGCAAGGGATGAGGAAATAGAAAAAGCTGCTAAAATGAGTAGAGCCAGTGAATTCGTTGAAAGGTTACCAAAAGGATATAATAGTATGTTGTTGGAAGGTGGCATAAATTTAAGCCAGGGGCAAAGACAGTTATTGGCTATAGCAAGGGCTATTCTTGCCAATCCTTCTATATTAATACTAGATGAAGCTACCTCTAATGTGGATACTAGGACTGAATTTCAAATACAGGAAGCCATGATAAATCTAATGAAGGGAAGAACAACATTTATAATTGCCCATAGGCTTAGCACCATTAGGGATGCAGATATTATTATAGTAATAAAGGATGGCAAAATAGTGGAAAAAGGCAATCATAATGAGCTTATAAATAAAAAAGGAGCCTATTATAAGCTTTATATGAGCCAGTATGAAGGAAACTATAAAGAAAATTGATAATAGAACAACTAACTATAAGAAAATTTAATTGGCCTCCCTTTGAACATATATAATACAATTGACTGTGTGACTAGTTAGTAGGGTAATAAATAGAATAATTATATTGGGGAGGAAAAGTTATGAACAAACGAATTACCATATTGCTTTGCCTCATATTAGCTTTTTCGCTAATAGTAGCTGGCTGTAGCAATCAAGAAACGCCATCTTCAGAAAATGGAGAAGTTGCTGAGAAAGCGGGGGAAAATGGGGATTTTAAAGCTCAAATTACCTTTAGTGGTTCTTCTACCTTAGCACCTGTAATTTCAGCAATAGCTACAGGCTTTATAGAAGAACACACAACTTGGAATAATGTAGATTCCAGTTTTCCTGAAGAAAATATAATCATATATGTTTCTGCGGGCGGTTCAGGAGCAGGAGCTAAAGCGGTTATAGAGGGAACCAGCGATTTTGGTATGTTAGCAAGGGAGATTAAGGATGAAGAAAAGGAAAAAATAAAGGATATGAATGCTTTTAAATTGGGAGTAGATGCTCTAACTATATCCGTTAATCCAGAAAATCCATTATATACTATAAAAGATGATTTGAGCTCTGAAGAGATAAAGAAGATTTTTTCAGGGGAATATAAATACTGGGATGAAATAGACAGCAGTCTGGCTCATGAAGAGATAGTCGTAGTTATAAGGGATATTGGTGGGGGAGCTCATGAAGTATTTCAAAATGCTATAATGGGAGATACTCAGGTAAGGGAAGATGCAATTCAAGCCCCTTCAATGGGTGCATTGGTGACTAAGATAATAGAAAACAAGAATGCTATTGGATATGCTTCTTTCGGAATGGTAAATCAAAATGAAGGAAAGCTAATACCATTAAAGGTGAATGGAGTTGAACCTACAAAAGAGAACATCATAAATGGTTCCTATAAAATATCTAGGCCATTAATAGTGGTTAAAAGCGGCGAATTAACTCCAGCACAACAAGCCTTTATGGATGCTATTATGTCTGAAAAAGGATCACAAATCATAGAAGAAATGGGTTATGTACCAGCAAATTAGATTCAGGGGCTAATGCCCTTGAATTTTTTTGAGGTGATTATATGCAGAGAATAGGGGAGAAAGCTTTTAAATGGATAATAAAGCTGCTTACTTTCTCATCCGTATTATTACTAGCTTTTATAGTAATATTCATATTCAATGAAAGTCTAGTATTTTTTAAGGAAGTTCCAATATGGAAATTTATTGGGGGTAGAAGCTGGAACCCATTAGGGCCACCAGAGAATTTGTCAATATTGTCAATCATAATGGGAACCATTTACGTTTCCATAGTGGGAATATGTATATCCCTGCCTTTAGGGGTTGGTATTGCAATAATATTATCATCTTATACAAATGATAGGATAAAGCGGTTTATAAAGGGGATTATAGATATTTTGGCTGGTATCCCTTCGGTAATATATGGCTTTATTGGGCTACTGGTGGTAGTTAAATTCTTTGAAATTAAATTTTCCTTTGCAGCAGGGGAATCGGTTCTGGCTGGTGGTATAGTACTTTCGGTTATGTTGCTGCCCTTTATAATTTCCACCTGTGATGAAACCATGGATAAGATATATGAAAAATACTCCCAAGCATCTCAAGCACTGGGAGTATCCAAATCCTATATGATAAGGAACATAATATTACCAGCAAGTAAAAGAGGCATTGTTGCCAGTGTAGTATTAGCCTTAGGCAGGGGAATGGGTGAAACCATGGCCACTATGATGGTTATAGGCAATGCCCCTATAATGCCTAAATTATTTGGGAAAGCTCAAACTATACCTTCTCTTATAGCCTTAGAAATGGGAATGGCAGATATAGGAAGCTTACATTATCATGCACTTTTTGCATCGGGCTTTGTTCTTATGATAATGTTACTTTTAGTAAATATACTAATATATTCTATTAAGGCAAAGATGGATATTTAAGGTAAGGACTGATATTTTATGGTTGAAAGAATTAAAAATTGTCTGTTTAAGATTTGGCTCCTATTAAGTGCTCTTATAGTATTATCAATAGTAGTTTTTCTATTCGGGTATATTTTAGTAAATGGAATTAATTCAATAAATATGGAGTTTCTATTTAGCGAACCAAGGGGCATTCCCATAGGAGCAGAAGGCGGTATATTTCCTGCTATTGTAGGTAGTTTACTCCTCATGCTAATTGCATGTGTATTTTCTTCAATACTTGCTATTTCAACTGCAATATATGTAGTATTCTATTGCAAGTCGGATAAGATTAAGAGGCTTATCCATTTAATAATACAGTGTATGTCAGGAGTTCCTTCCATAGTTTTGGGACTGTTTGGATATGCTTTATTGGTATTGTACTTAGGATTTGGAAGGTCTTTATTATCTGGGGGAATAACTTTGGGAATTATGATATTCCCCTTTATCCAGATAAGGGTGGAAAAGACGTTAACAGAAGTGGACAAGGCCGTAATTACTTCCTCCTATGCCCTTGGAGTATCGGAAGTATATACACTGTTTAAAATAATACTTCCCATGTGTAGGGCAGATATAATATCTGCAATTACTTTAGCAGGAGGTTTTGCAATGGGGGCTGCTTCACCTATTATATTAACTGCTGCTGTAATGTTTGCACCTATACCTGAATCTTTATTTTCACCAGTAATGGCTCTTCCCTTCCACCTATATATTTTGACTGGAGAGGGCATATCTTTAGAAAAAGCCTATGGGACTGCATTGGTCCTTATGTTACTCCTTCTTATTATAAATATAATATCTATAATGCTAAATTTAAAGAGAAAGGAATATAGATAGATGAATGTACTTGAAATTAAAAATCTATCGGTTAGATATGGGGATAAGGTAGTAATAAAGGATCTTTCCATGGACATTAAGAGGAATAAGATAACAGCCATAATAGGGCCTTCTGGCTGTGGAAAGTCCACTTTGCTAACTACTATAAATCTATTGTTAGAGGAAAATGGTGGGCAGTTTACAGGACAAATACTCTTTAATGGGAAGGACATACTGTCCTACGAAAAGAAGGATGTTAGAAGGATGATAGGAATGGTATTTCAAAGGCCTATTCCTTTCCCTTTTTCTATATATAAAAATTTAACCTATGCTCCCATGTATTACGGCATAAGGGATAAGGATAAGTTAAACAATATAGTAGAAAACACTTTAAAAAAGGTGGGCCTTTATGATGAGTTAAAGGGTGATTTTAATATGCTTGCTACCAAATTGTCTGGAGGGCAACAACAAAGGCTTTGTATAGGGAGGGCTCTTACCGCAGAGCCAGAAATATTATTATTAGATGAGCCTTGTTCAGCTTTGGATGTTAAAAATACTGCAAATATAGAGAAATTGTTGAAAGATCTATCCAAAGACTATACCATAATTATAGTAACCCATAACCTTTCTCAGGCTAAACGGATATCTGATTATGCTGCCTTCATACTGGATGGAGAAGTGGTAGAATATGATGAAACGGAAAAAATATTTTCAAATCCAAAGGATAGGAGAACTAAAGAATATGTTGAGGGAATATTTGGCTGATTGGAGGTAATATACTATGCTAATATATGAAATACCAGGTAGAAGTACTATAAAAGTAGAAAATGTAGTGTTAGATTATAATGGAACTATAGCAGTGGATGGAAGGATAATAGATGGAGTGAGGGAGCTATTATTGAAGTTAAAGGATTATGTTAATATATATATTTTAACTGCGGACACCTATGGAACTGTAGAGAGGGAATGCAGTGGTTTAGATGTAAAGGTTTTGACCTTTCCCAAGGAAAACGCAGGGGCATCTAAAAGGGATATAGTAAGGAAATTAGACGGTAGTAAAACCCTCTGTGTAGGCAATGGCTATAACGATATTCCCATGTTTCAAGAATCCATTTTATCCATAGCCGTTATAGAAGGAGAAGGGGCTTCAGGCAAGCTTCTAAGCCATGCAGATATAGTGGTTAGATCCATTTTGGAGGGCTTAGGAATAATATTAAATGGAGGCAAGATGAAAGCAACACTTAGAAATTAACAGATATAAAATATTATTTTAATAGGCAGATGGGTATACTTATAGGGCAGAGCATGCAAAATTCTACTCTATTCGAGGAGGTGTACCCATGACTGAATTTGCTGTTCAAATTGATGCTAGAAAATATGAGCCAAAAGATAAACATCCTACAATCTTTAGGGCCTTTGAAGGGTTAAAAAGGCAGAAAAGATGGAGCTAATAAACGATTACGATCCAAAGCCTTTGTATTATTAGATGTCAGCAGAAAACAAGGGAGAATTTGAGTGGGAATATTTAGAAGAAGGCCCTGAAATCTGGAGAGTATCTATAAAGAAGTTGATTTGAGTATGCGTGTGAATGAACTACTTGATATTGAGGTAGTTCCTTTTTTTATCAAATATGAGGAGATGAAAAAAATGATAGGCAATTTAATTTTTATTATTTTATTTTTCTTATTAAGTTTTTTTGGATTAGGACCAGTATTAATGGCAGATGGGACATCTAGGGAAAGAATGATTACATTGGTTGTAGTTTTATTGCTCTATGGAATATTAATTTATATATTCTATCGTTGGAAGAGGAGAAATAGACCTAGGGGGTAGTACCTGAAAAATTATAAGAGGGTCAGCTAATTTAGATGGCCTTATTTTGTGTTTCATGTTTTTTAATTGCCAATTAACATATAAATTGTCAGGATAGTATTTTTTTAAGCTTGGTAACGCAAGTTACAGAAAAAATATTATAATAGATGTAACATATTCTTAGTAAGGTTTTTAGGAGGTTAGAGATGAATAAATATTTTAGTATAAAGGACAAGGTATATGATATAACGGAAAAGTATCCCGAAACCATAGATGTTTTCGTAAGCCAAGGCTTTACCCAATTGGTCAATGAAAAGATGAGAAAGCTTATGGGTAAGACAATTACCTTAGAAATGGCACTGAAGACTAAAAAGGTAAATGTAGAGCTATTCACCCAAAAATTGATTGAAGTAATAGAACAGAATAGAAAATCGATAGATGATAGTTTAACTTTACAAGAGGAAAAAAAGGAAGCAGACGTAAGGATAAGTGGAGTTCTTCCCTGTCCAGTAAGAATTCCTCTAATGGACAGCTTTAACAAATGGATGGAGGAAGAGGGAAAGAGTTTAAATGTTAGCCTGGCCCATGAATTGAAGGCTGCCTCTTCTGGTGTCGATTGGTTAAAGGATGAAATAGAAAGGGCGGAAACGGAAGAATCTCTTTCGGACATATTCATATCGGCAGGATTTGACTTATTTTTTGATAATAGCTTGATGAAGAGATTTAAGGATAAAGGCATCTTTGAGGATATAACGGGATTGGAAAGATTAAATGAGGATTTCCAAAATGAAAATATAGACCTGCAAGACCCTGATAGGGAATACTCCATAATTGGAGTGGTGCCAGCAGTATTCTTAATAAATAAGGAAGAAGTAGAAGGAGATAAAATCCCTACCAGCTGGGCCGATTTATTAGAACCAGAGTTTGAAAACAGGGTTAGTCTTCCTATTAGCGATTTCGATTTATTCAATGCAATTCTATTAAATATCTATAAGCTATATGGGGAGGAAGGAATAAAGAAATTAGGAAAATCCCTATTTAGGGGAATGCATCCTTCAGAAATGGTAAAGTCCCATATGAAGTCAAAAAGACCTGCTATTACCATCATGCCCTATTTCTTTACTAAGATGACAAGAGAAGGAGGGCCCATGCAGGCAATTTGGCCAGAAGATGGGGCCATTATAAGCCCTATATTCTTGTTATCCAAGAAATCTAAAAAGGATATATTAAAGCCCTTCGTACAATTTTTTGCTTCCAAGGAGGTAGGGGAGATTCTATCCCATAATGGCAGGTTCCCAAGCACTAACCCGGAAGTGGATAACGGCATCTCGGAGGATAAAAGGTTTATATGGCTAGGCTGGGATTTTATCAAGGAAAATGATATAGGAAAATTGATAGAAGAATGTGAAAGGATATTTAATGAATCCATTTAGGAGGAAGGTATATGAATTTAGTTACAGTTTCAGGTCCACCCTCATCGGGGAAGACCTCGGTCATATTAAAGGTTATAGAAGCGTTAAAAGAAAGGGATATCAGCGTTGGAGTGGTAAAGTTTGACTGCCTCTATACAGACGATGATATATTATATGAAAGGGCAGGGGTTCCTGTTAAAAAGGGCTTATCCGGTTCCCTTTGTCCCGACCACTACTTCGTATCTAATATTGAAGAAGTAGTTCAGTGGGGGATAAGAGAGGATTTAGATTTTCTAATTACCGAATCTGCTGGATTATGTAATAGGTGTTCCCCCTATATAAAGGACATAAAGTCCATCTGTGTCATAGATAACCTATCAGGAATTAATACCCCTAAGAAGATAGGACCTATGCTTAAGGCGGCAGATATTGTAGTAATAACAAAGGGGGATATAGTATCCCAGGCGGAAAGGGAGGTATTTGCATCCAGAGTGAACTCCGTCAACCCCAAAGCAATTACCATGCATGTAAATGGTTTAACTGGACAAGGAGCTTTTGAGCTAAGTACCCTGTTATACGATGAAATGGAAGATGTAGAAACGGTTCAAGGAAGGAAACTTAGATTTCCTATGCCTTCTGCCTTATGTTCCTATTGTTTAGGAGAAACCAGAATAGGGGAAGCTTACCAATTAGGAAATGTAAGAAAGATTAAACTAGGTGATGAAGATGAATAATATTAAAAATATGACCATAGGGCAATTGCGGCAAAAATACCCATTTATAATAAATTATTTTGAAGAGAATAGATTGAATGTGGAAGGCTTTGAGGATAAAACCTTTGTAGAATATTTAGACCATTTTACAGAAGAAGAAAAGGAAGAATGGGCCATAGATACCCATAAGCTTTTAGAGGACTTATCTTCTTATATAATCCAGATGATAGGGTTTCTAGGCTTAGAAGATGATAACAGGATTGAATCCCTGACCATATTGCCGGGGACAGACAAGGATGGAAAAAAAGAAGGATTTCATGAACTTACCATCCATAAATCGGAGATAGTATCCATAGTAGGGCCTACAGGTTCTGGCAAGAGTAGGCTTTTAGCCGATATCGAATGGACAGCCCAAAAGGATACTCCAACGGGCAGGACTATACTAATAAATGGTGAAATACCCGATAAAAAATGGAGATTTTCCTCTAACAATAAGCTAGTAGCCCAGCTTTCTCAAAATATGAACTTTGTAATGGATTTAACGGTAGAGGAGTTTATTAGGCTCCATGCAGAAAGTAGGATGGTAGAGAATATAGAAAGGGTAGTTGAGGAGATAATAGAAGCAGCCAATAATTTAGCAGGAGAAAAATTCGAACTAAATACCCCTATAACCAGCCTTAGCGGTGGACAATCCAGAGCTTTGATGATAGCCGATACGGCTATCCTAAGCTCTTCGCCCATAGTATTGATAGACGAAATAGAAAATGCAGGAATAGATAGGAAGAAAGCATTGAATTTACTAGTTTCCAGCGATAAAATCGTCCTAATGGCAACCCACGACCCCATTTTAGCCCTTATGGCAGATAAGAGGATTGTAATAAAAAACGGGGGAATAGAAAGGGTTATTGGAACTAGCCAAGAGGAAAAGGAAGTATTAATACAGCTAGAAAAGATGGATAGCATAATTCAAAATATGAGGAACGACTTAAGAAAAGGCCTTACTATTACTAAGGAAAAGTTTTTAATAGATAATCAATAGAAAGGGTGGTAATCATGCATGAAGGTTGTTCAGGAAGCTTTGAAAATGGCAAACAAGTGGTAGATAAAATTAGGATGATGGGTTTTGCTAATCAGCCTATGGTAATGCCTCTTAACATTAAGTGTGAAGAGTGCGGGGAAGAATTCATAATGGAAACCCATGAAGGAAAATGTCCTAAATGCCATATGGTATATGGAGTTACCCCCTGCCATGCCTTTGATCCAAATAATGTAATGGCAGCAGGGAAAAACTATTAGGCTTGCGCCAATTGTGAATTTTAAATTGAAAATTAGGGAATGGCTTCTTTGCCATTCCCTTTACTATTCAAAACATGTATTGAGAATTATTTTCAATAATTTTTGTTTCTGTAACATAGGTTACCGATTCAGTAGGAATTAAATATTAAAATATAATCATCAATGAAAAACGAGGGGGTTTTATTTATGTCAATGTTTTGTTTTCAATGTCAAGAAACAGTTGGCGGAAAGGGTTGTACAAAAGTGGGAGTTTGCGGTAAGACTGCAGACCTTGCAAATCTACAAGACTTGATGATCTACACCTTAAAAGGAATTTCAGAATTGGGAGTTAAAGCCGACGAAATAGGCTATGAAATGCCTGGACTTGATAGATTTATCATGAGTGGTTTATTTATGACCATTACCAATGCAAACTTTGATAAGGAAAGATTTTTAAAAGAAATTAAAAGAGGCCTTAGACTAAGGGAACAATTAAGGAAAGCCCTACAGGAAAGAGGAGTAGACTTAAGAGATTTAAAGGATGCTGCTACTTTCTCCGTTAACTCCGATGATGATATAGTATTTAAAGCTAACAACGATAAGGAAAGGGTAGGAGTATTAGCCACAAAAGATGAAGATATCCGTTCTTTGAGAGAATTAATTACTTATGGATTAAAGGGAATGGCAGCTTATGCAGAACATGCCGATAATCTAGGATACAATGATCCAGAGATTGCTAAATTCATGAGGAAAGCTTTAGCAGCTACATTAGACGATAGTTTAACTGTAGAAGATTTAATTAACTTAACAATGGAAACGGGAGAATATGGTGTTAAAGTAATGGCTTTACTAGATGAAGCCAATACATCAACTTATGGCAATCCAGAAATTACAGAAGTAGAAATTGGGGTAAGAAACAATCCAGCAATACTCATATCAGGCCACGATTTAAGGGATTTAGAAGACCTATTAGAACAAACTAAGGGTACTGGAGTAGATGTATATACCCATGGTGAGATGCTGCCAGCTCACTATTATCCAGCCTTTAAGAAATACGATCATTTTGTAGGTAACTATGGAAATGCTTGGTGGAAGCAAAAAGAAGAGTTTGAAAAATTCAACGGACCAATTCTATTTACAACTAACTGTTTAGTACCACCAAAGGAATCTTATGCAGATAGAGTATATACTACAGGTTCAACAGGATATCCAGGATTCAAACATATTCCAGATAGAGAAGATGGAAAAGCAAAGGATTTTTCAGAAATAATCGAACATGCTAAGAGATTACCAGCTCCAACTGAAATAGAAAGTGGAAAGATTATTGGTGGCTTTGGGCATGCCCAAGTATTTAAATTAGCTGATAAGGTTGTAGAAGCAGTAAAATCTGGAGCAATTAAGAAGTTTTTCGTAATGGCAGGCTGTGATGGAAGGATGAAACAGAGAAACTACTACACAGAATTTGCTAAGGCTCTACCAAAGGATACGGTAATACTAACAGCAGGATGTGCTAAGTATAAGTATAATAAATTGAACCTAGGAGATATAAACGGAATTCCAAGAGTATTAGATGCTGGCCAATGTAATAACTCCTACTCCTTAGCCTTAATAGCATTGAAACTAAAAGAGATATTCAATCTAAATGATATAAATGAGCTGCCAATTGCATATAATATTGCTTGGTACGAACAAAAAGCCGTAATAGTATTATTAGCGCTGCTGTACCTAGGAGTTAAAAATATCCACCTAGGACCAACCCTACCAGCTTTCCTATCTCCAAATGTAGCTAAGGTATTGGTAGAAAACTTCGGAATTGGAACTATATCAAATGTTGAAGACGATATAAAGATGTTCATGGAAGCTTAATAAAAAACAATAAAATATAAAAATTTACGTGAAAGGGTATCATCTAAAAAATAGATACTTTTGACTGAAGATTTGATGAATACTTATTATTACTTCAAAATCTAGACATGGTACTAATCGAACTTAAAACAATTGGAGATGTCCCTTTAAGCATAAATTCCATAAACCCTTACAGAACTGTTATGGTTTTTGTAAGGGTTTTGTAATGTCTAAAGTATAAGATATATTGAAATGGAATCATATGAATATATGAAGAAAGGAGAATATATATGAGTGCGATATTGATATGATACCTCCAAAGTAGACAATCTAATTAATTTAAATTAGATTGTCTACTTTGGAGGTTTTTTAATGATAAATATTCGTGATGTTTTATTAAACTATACTTCTGTTGGTTTAATGTTCATATGATTTTACCATTCGTACCGTTTTTCCTACCATTCATACCATATCAAACAAAACGTAGTTAAAATATGGTATTTTAATATTAGATAATATTTTATTCTTTCAAAAAAGGGTATTTGGGGTGGTTTTATGACTAGAATAATGATTGTTGAAGGCGAACTATTAATATCCGAGGAATTAACAGCTATAATAAATTCTATAGATAGCAACATAGAGACGACCATGACCAGTGATGCAAAAGAAGCTATAAGCTCTGCTAGAAATAGTTACTATGACATTTTTTTAGTCGATGTTCAATTATCGGGTTATTCAGGGTTCGAATTGGCTAAAGAAATAAGAAATATATATAAGTATAAATTAACTCCTATTATATTTATCACAGCCATTCCTTCGAAAGAATTGTTGGCTTTCAAGGAAATACTTTGTTATGACTACATAATAAAACCTTTAAAAGAAGATAAAGTAAGATCTGTATTAGAAACTACAATCAATTATGTCATGACGAAAAAAGAATCTTATCTTAAATTAATCCAAAAAGGACATTCTTACCTTGTGGAACAGGGTGGAATCCTTTATATAGAATCTAGAAATAAAAAAATATATGTAATAACCATGGAAGAAGAAATAGAACTATCCTCCTATACACTAAAAGAATTATTAGAAAAGTTAAGTGCTGATTTTATCCGCTGCCATAAAGGATACATAATTAATATTAAGCATATAGAAAAAATTGATAAAAGCAATAACGATATCTATATTAAACATATAAAAAAAACTATTCCAGTAGGGAGGAAGTATAAAGACTATCTTAGGGGTAGGGGGCTATGGGTTTAAAAGAATTGCTATGATGGATCGACAGTTATTGGAAGACATACTAAGGAATTCCAAACATTGAGGATACTATTTATTAAGTTATATATTTTATGAATAGAGAGGAAGCTTTATATAAGAATTACAAGCAATTATTATAATTATTACCGAATAAAGGCACATGTAAACACAAAAAAAAGGATAAGCATTAACTAAGACTCAATTTAAAGATACATCAGTTGAAAAAGAGCTATATCAATCATCTAATAGCAGAGTTTCGGGACGTTGGATTACAGTTGAAACAGGATAAAATTCTCTAAAAGTTATATCAATCTTTTTTCTAGAAGATTTAACTTGAAATAGTTTACTAAGCAGTCATAAATATAGTAAAGAACAATGATGAAAGTTTTATCAATTCTTGTTAAAATTGTATGGGCAATTATAATATTTTTAAAGCCTAATCCATTAATTTGAAGGGAATAGTGGTAAAAAATGACAAAAAATAATGTTAGCTGACTTTGTAAGCTGGGGGAGATTGACAATGATATATGTAATTAATAATAGTAATGATCCATTTTTTAATCACGCTGCTGAAGAATATTTAATGAATAATTTTGATAATGAAGTATTTATGCTATGGGTAAATAAACCATCTATATTAATCGGTAGAAATCAAAACACTATATCTGAGATAAATCTAGATTATGTAAAAGAAAGTGATATAGCAGTAGTCAGAAGGCTTTCTGGTGGAGGTACAGTTTATAATGATTTTGGCAATATAAATTTTACTTTTATTACCTATAGAGATTTAGGTGTAAAAAATGGTTTTGAAAAATTTGCATTACCAATAGTAGAAGCACTCAGGTCTTTAGGGATAGATGCCCAATTTACAGGGAGGAATGACATAACTATAGAGGGAAAGAAAGTTTCCGGAAATGCCCAATATTATAAAAGAGACAAGTTACTTCATCATGGGACTCTTTTATATAATGCTGATATTACAAAACTTTCTTTGGCCCTTAAAAGCAAATCTATAAAATTTGTTGATAAGTCAGTAAAATCAGTAAATTCTAGGGTTACAAATATTGCAAAATATATGAAGGAAAGTATGGACTTATTGGTGTTCAAGGAATACTTAAAAGCATATGTAATGAAAACTTATAATATAGAAACCGTATATGAGTTCAGTGATAAAGATTTAAAAGAAATTCACAGGATAGCAAAGAATAGATTTGAAACTTGGGAGTGGAATTATGGAAAAAGTCCAAATTATAAATATTTAAATTCAGTTAAATATCCCAGTGGAGTTATAGAATATTATTTAGATGTTGAAAATGGGAAAATATCAAATGTTTCCATCTATGGCGATTTTTTTGGTGAAAAGAATATAGCTGAATTAGAGGAAAAGTTGCTTGGAGTTAAATATAATATGAAAGATTTGCAAGATAGATTACAAAATGTAAATATAGATGAATATATTCTTGGTATATCAGTTGAAGAATTTATCAAGGGACTGCTTGGTGTAAAGTAAAAATGGAGGTGTAGTAATGCATTTAAAAAAACCAGAGTGGATTAGAGTAAAGATACAAGGTAGTAGCACAATGAGTAAGGTAAACTCTCTAATATCAAGTCTTTCTCTAAATACAGTATGCAATGAAGCAAATTGTCCTAATAGAATGGAATGTTATGAAAGAGGAACTGCTGCATTTATGATATTAGGTAGAAATTGCACTAGAAACTGTACTTTTTGCAATGTAACTAGACGAAAACCTGATAAAGTAGATCCAATGGAGCCTGAGAATGTTGCTAAGGCTGTAGTCAAGCTAAAATTAAAGCATGCAGTTATTACATCGGTGACTAGAGATGATCTTGCGGATCAAGGAGCTAACCAATTTGCAAGAGTCGTAGAACAGATAAGAAAATTGGCTCCCCATGTAAGTATAGAGCTTTTAATCCCAGATATGCAAGGGAACAAAGAACTAATCGATATTATATTAAATTCAGAACCAAATATATTGAATCACAATGTGGAAACTGTCCCTGAGATATATGATAAGGTTAGGCCTATGGCAGTGTTTGAAAGGTCCATAGAGCTTTTGGATTATGTGAAGAAAACTAGGCCTCACATAAAAACTAAGTCTGGGATGATGTTAGGGTTAGGTGAAACTAAGGAACAAGTGTTGAATGTGTTTAAAAGATTGAGGGAAGTAGATTGTGACATGCTTACACTAGGTCAATATCTACAACCGACTAAAGCGCATATACCGGTGGTAGAATATGTTACACCAGAACAATTTGAAGAATATAAGGAAATAGCCTTATCTTTAGGATTTAAGAAAGTAGCTTCGGCACCTCTTGTTAGAAGCTCTTATCATGCTGAAGATTTTTAATTATAGAATTAGATTGTGAACAATAGTTTAAGTATTTATTCATTTTTAGCATTTGCTCTAGTTAATTGGATAGTAGATGCAGTAAAGTCAAGAGTTAATAATTAACTGAATTAATGCTAATTTAGCTACAAATTCAATATCTTTAATAATATTGAAAACTAGATCCATCAATACCAGGTAGTTTTTTACTTCTCTTGTTGGTTGGGGAAAAGGGATGTGGAGATGAAACTTGCTATGATTTGTTTTTAAAAAATGGCCGTGATACAAAATATGAAGTGGAAACAGATTTAGACTATATACACTTATTAATAAGTTGTAGCCCATAACAATTATATACCTAGTATTATAAAAGTATTAATTTGAATTGAATATACATATTCGATTTGCTATAATTAAATCCAAAGTAGCTTCTTAATTTTATGTAAAATATATAATTGATGGGAGTGTATTAGTTGGGGGATGTAAATATACCTAAGACACCTAGGGGTCAAGAAACCATGGACAAAATATGTAGGGCCTCTGAGGAATTGTTTAGCCAAAAGGGATATTACAATACATCAATAACGGATATTGCCCAAAGAGCTGAAGTGGCACCTGGTACAGTGTACATATATTTTAAGGATAAGAAGAGCATCTTTAAATACTTACTGGAAGACTTAAACCGTACTATCAGAAAAGAAATTGCTATTGCGACTAAGGACTGTAAGAGTAGGTATGAGGAAGAAAAAATAGGCTTTAGGGTATTCTTTGATTTTGCACGAAAACACATAGGCCTATATAAGATCATATGGGAATCCCAATTTGTAGATGGAGAGCTTTTTAAAGAATACTACGATAATTTTGCCAGTAGGTATATGAAGAGGATTAAATTGGCTCAAAAAAATGGTGAAATAACTGATATAGACCCTGAGATATTAGTTTATTGCTTAATAGGTATAACCAAATAGAAAATAAGTTTGGAATAAAACAAAAGCATAGGGCAGGAAAAGATGAACTAGTTTCAGATATGGCTATTAAGGCCTGTCAAAAGATATTGGAGAACTTTGACCCAATGGATTTAGATTTAGTAGTATATTGCGGCAGCGAACATAAGGATTATTATCTAATGAATATGGCTGCAAAAATTCAATATGCAATTGGTGCTAAAAATGCAAATTCTTTTGAAATACATTCCTTATATTCTGCAGGTGTTATCTCTTTGCAGATATTGAAGAATATAATGTTAAGTAATTCAGATATAAATAATGTATTATTAGTATCCTCTTCAAAGGAAACCTCCTTAATAAATTATAAAAACGAAAGGTCCAGATTTATGTTTAACTTTGGAGATGGAGCTGTTGCAGTCTTATTACAGAAAGGGTATTCAAAAAATATAATATTGGAAACCCATATGATAACGGATGGAAGCTTTGCTGATGATGTAGCAGTTTATAACATAGGAAATAATATAGTAGATTTTAAATTAACAAATGATGGGCCTGTAATGCTGGATGTAAAGGATCCTCAATCTATGAAAGAAAGGTTAGACCCTATAACCTTGGATAATTTTATATCCGTAATTACTAAATCTATTGAAAAAAGCGGATATACCGTTGAAGATATAGATTTTATAGCTCCAATTTTTATGAAAAGATCTATATTGCTGAATATTTTAGAACAGTTTAACTTAACAGAAGAAAATTCTTTTGTATTAGAAGACTATGGCCATTGCCAGTCTGCTGATGCCTTTATAAGTATTGTTGAAGGCAGGAGGCTAAATAGGATAAAGGACGGAGATTTAGTAGTGATGCTAGGGGCTGGTACAGGATATACTTGGGCAGCAACAACTATAAAATGGAGTGAATATGATGAGGTTAGCTAATAAGGTAGCCATTATTACCGGTGGCGGTAGTGGGATAGGAAGAGAGACTGCAATTAAATTTGCTAAGTAAGGAGCTAAAGTAGCTGTTTGGGATTTGAACTTAATTGAGGTTGAAAAAACCGTTAATGAAATAAAGAATAATGGCGGTGTAGGAAAAGCTTATGAAGTTGATGTTACTGATAGAAAACAGGAAGGAGAAGCTGTGGAAGATGTATTAGAAGAATTTTCAAAGATAGATATATTAGTAAATAATACAGTGATAACTATGGATTCTATTTTAATCAAGATGACAGAGGAACAGTGGGATAGAGTAATAGACGTGATCTTAAAGGAGTGTTTAACTGTGGTCAGATACTAGCAAAGTATATGGCAGAAAGGGAAAGTGGTGTAATTCTTAATGCTGCTAGTGTAGTAGGATTATATGGTAATTTTGGACAGACCAATTATACAGCATCTAAATGGGGAGTAATAGGAATGACTAAGACTTGGGCAAAGGAACTGGGAAGGAAGAATGTAAGGGTAAATGCCGTAGCACCCGGTTTTATCTCAACTCCTATGATAGAGAAGATGCCAGAAAAGTAATTCACATGATGAAAGATAAGGCCTTATTGAAGAGATTAGGCACTCCAGATGAAGTAGCCAATGCATATCTATTTTTAGCTTCCGATGAAGCAAGCTTTATTACTGGAACGGTTCTTAGCGTTGATGGTGGAGTTGTGTTATAGAATTACAGCCATTAAGAAGGAGATGATATTAGTAATCATCTCCTTTTTTTATTAATTTTTATTATAATTAACTCTACATTGATGAAAATATCTAATTTAACTTATTTAATGATTGATGATATACTACCTAATGGTGCAAATAGTAAGTAGCTTAAAATGATTTGATTATCAATTAGATTGAACTGGATAGAAAGGAAAGTTTATATGGGAAATTATATTAAAAAACGTACTATAACTGGAGTATTAACCATAGTTTTTTCCTTTTGTTTGACATTTTTTCTAACAAGATGTGCACCGGGTAATCCTGTAAAGGTTTTAGCAGGGGCGGACAACCCCAATCCTGAACTTATTGAACACCTTACTATAAGATATGGTTTAGATAAGTCACTCCCGGTGCAATTTGTAAACTACGTGAAGGATGTATTTAAGGGGGATTTGGGATATTCATATATTAGTAATCGCCCTGTAACAACATTAATAGCAGAGAAGATATTTCCTACAATTTTACTTTCTTCAACAGCAACTTTATTATCAGTTGTTATAGGAACTATTTTAGGAATCTATGCTGCTAGAAGAGCAGGTTCTATATTAGATAGAGTTATGTGTGGTATATCTTATGTTTTTGATTCACTACCAGGGTTTTGGCTGGGATTAATACTTATACTTATATTTGCCTCTGGTTTAGGTTTGCTGCCAACATCTGGTATGTATGATGTAAGGGAAGATTATGAAGGGTTGCCAAAGGTTCTAGATATTATGAGACATATGATATTACCCGTTAGTGCTTTGCTAATAATACAAACTCCTGCGTATTTTAGAGTTGCGAGATCTTCAGTTATACAAACTATGTCTGAAGATTTTGTTTTGACCTTAAGAGCTACTGGAATGAGTGAAAACAAGATATTTAATAAATATATACTTAGAAATGCCATAATTCCTACAGTAACTATATTCAGTTCAGATTTAGCTTTCATGGTAGGAGGGGTTACATTTGTTGAAATCGTTTTTGCATGGCCAGGTATGGGGCGGCTTATTATGGAGGCAATTACAAGAAGGGATTATCCATTATTAACAGGCATATATTTGATGATTTCAATATCTATCTGTATAGTTATGTTAATTACTGATATTGTTTATGCTTTTATAGATCCTAGAATTAGACTTAGATGATTTAGACAAGGAAGTGTTCATGTGAAGGAACTAAAAATTGGACTAGTAATGTTGACAATATTGATTTTAGTGGCGATATTTGCTCCCTATATTGCTACAAAGGACCCATATTTACTAAATGATGATTTGATTGCAGAACCTTCAGCTAAGTATATATTTGGCACTGATGGATTAGGTAGAGATGTATTCAGTATGGTGATATATGGTACTAGAACTTCATTAAAAATAGGTATATTTGTTGCTGCTGTATCCTCAACTATTGGAATATTGATAGGGGGCGTAGCTGGATATATAGGTGGTAAAGTAGATAGGATTATTTCTGAGATTATAAATATATTTTTAATGTTGCCTACGTTTTTTATCACTTTAATCACTATTGCCATCTATGGCAGTAGTTTAAGAAATATAATTATTGTAATGGCTCTAACCAGTTGGACAGGCACTGCCAGATTAATGCGTTCTCAAGCAATATCTTTAAGGGAAAGAACTTTTATTAAAAGTGCCCAAACTATTGGGGAATCAAGTATTAGCATATTATTCAAGCATATTATACCCAATGGCATTTTTCCGATCATAACCAATTCCACTATGATAGTCTCTTCAGCCATACTATCAGAAGCAGGTTTATCTTTTTTAGGATTAGGCGATCCAAATGTTGTTAGCTGGGGTAAAATAATTGCTCATGGCAAGACTTATCTTCCCAGGAGTTGGTGGATATGTACTTTTCCGGGCTTAGCTATTGTATTCACTGTATTATCCTTTTATTTGATTGGTGAAGGGGCTCATAAACTTCTAAATCCTAAAATACGGACGAAAGGCTAAGGTAGTTAAAATGACATTATTAAAGATGCAACATTTAAATATTACTTATAAAACTCAAGAAAAAGCAATTAAAGCTGTAAGGGATTTCGATTTAAATATAGAATTGCAGGATTCAATGGGGATAGTTGGTGAATCTGGTTCTGGAAAGTCTACTTTAGCTATGGCGGTTTTACAATTATTACCCAAAGACATAACAGATATTTCAGGAGAGATAATATTCAATGGAATAGATCTATTAAAATTGAATTCTGAAGAATTGAAAGGAATAAAGTGGAAAGAAATTGCCTATGTCTTTCAAAAATCGATGAACTCATTAAGTCCAGTACATAAAATAGGATACCAATTAAGCGATGTTTACAAAGTACATGAACCAAATGCTAATAAAAGGCAGATAAGGGAAAGGGTATGCGAGTTATTTGAACTTGTTAATTTGCCTAGTAGGGTTTATGATCTATACCCGCATGAACTATCAGGAGGAATGATGCAAAGGGTGAGCATTGCTCTTAGCCTAATATATTATCCAAAAGTATTAATACTAGATGAGTCTACAACAGCTCTTGATGTTGTAACCCAAAGGCAGATATTAGAAGAAATTATGAAACTCCAAGAAAAATTAAACTTAACAAGAATAATGATAACTCATGATGTCTCCATAGTAGCTTCAACCTGCAATAAAATTGCAGTAATGTATGCAGGCTATTTACTTGAATCTGGTTATGTAACCGATGTTTTACATTCACCTAAGCATCCATATACTGAAGAACTTTTGAATTCTTATCCATCCTTAAGGGGAGAGAAGGGTTATTTAAAAGGAATTCCAGGATATCTTCCAGATTTAAGTCAGGAACATAAGGGATGCATTTTTGCTGATAGATGTAGAAAAGCTATGGAGAAATGCTTTTATAATAGACCGGAAATGGTAGAATTTTCTAATCAATGGAAAGTTGCTTGTCACCTAGCTGGGAGTGAGTATAGTGAGTAGCTTATTAGAAATAAAGGATTTAACCAAATATTATGTGAAGAAAAAAGCTAAAAATATATCTAGAAACAAGAAAAAAAGGCAAATAATAAAAGCAGTAGATGGAGTGAGTTTTTCCCTTGAGAGTGGAAAAGTGATGGGGATAATTGGTGAGTCAGGATGTGGTAAGTCTACTCTAGGGAGACTATTGATTGCTCTTGAGGAACCTACCAGTGGTATAGTTAAATTTCAAGGAAAATCTATCTCCAGCAGAATTAAGGAGGATCGATTAAAATTTAGAAGGGATTGTCAAATGATTTTTCAAAATCCCTTTGATACTTTTGACCCTAGAAACAATATTAAAAGGATTTTAACTTCTGCTTTAAAGATACATAATATAGGAAGTTCTAAAGAAGAAAGATTAGATATTTGTATAAAGTATATGGAAAATGCTGGTGTGATCCCAGCAAAAGATTATCTTAACAGATATCCTCATGAATTATCTGGCGGGCAACTTCAAAGAATATCAATTATTAGGTCCATGCTATTGAATCCTAAACTAATTATTGCAGATGAACCTGTGTCCATGCTTGATGTATCAGTGAGGGCAGATATAATAAATTTGCTTCTTGAAATTACAGAAAAACAAAAAGCCGGTTTAATCTTTATATCTCATGATATTGCTACTACTAGCTATATAT
Organism: Tepidimicrobium xylanilyticum; assembly: GCF_900106765.1. Lineage (NCBI taxonomy): Bacteria > Bacillati > Bacillota > Tissierellia > Tissierellales > Tepidimicrobiaceae > Tepidimicrobium > Tepidimicrobium xylanilyticum. The sequence goes on along the minus strand of NZ_FNNG01000015.1, from coordinate 14,582 downwards.
CGGATAGTATAGCAGTAATGTATCTAGGTAGGATAGTTGAAATTGGGAGAACCTATGATATCATCAATAATTCAAAACATCCATATACAAAGGTGCTAATTTCAAATTGTATGTCTATAGATCCTTTTGAAAATAGTAAAGTAATAAAAATAAAGGGAGAACCAGTAACACCTATGGATGCAGGTGAAGGGTGCTATTTTGCTCCTAGATGCTATAAGGTATCAGAAAAATGCAAAGAATCATATCCTCCTATGATAAAGGTAGGAGAAGGACATTATGCATCATGTTTTTATTTATTTGATGGAGAAAGCTACCTTTTTACTCAATAAAGAAACACATGAAAGGAGGGAAATAGAGGGAATATTATACCAAGTATTACATAAAGCATTATAAAATAAAACATTATAAATATATAGATTCATAATTGGAGGGGAAATGAATGAAAAAATTAAGAAAAATATCATTATTATTAGCTATAGCCTTGATTCTAGGAGTGTTTATAATAGGCTGTACTAATAAAGCTGATGAAGTAGGAAATAATGATGGGGTTGATGAAGTAGTAAAAACGGGAGAAGCAGGAGATGATAGGGCCAAGGAAGGAGGAACGTTTGTTGTATCCATGGGAAGAGAGCCACAGACATATAATCCTAATGCTTATAATGATGATGGCGCATATATAGTTATTCAAAATATTTTTAATAAGCTGGTTAAAATAAATGGTTATGATGAGATTGTTCCAGATCTTGCAAAAGAATGGGAGTTTTCAGAAGACGGAACAGAAATAACTTTCTACCTTCATGAAAATGTGAAATGGCATGACGGAGAAGACTTTAGTTCTGAAGATGTTAAATGGACCTTTGAACAAATTCTTAAAGAGAAGGGGTTTGCTTCTGGTTCTTTGTCGGATATTGAAGGAATTATATGCCCTGATGAGAATACAGTAGTTATGAAGTTAAGTTCACCTAATTCAGGTATTCTTGGATATATTGCATGGTTTGGAACATATATAATGCCAAAACATATATATGAGGGTACCGATTGGTTAGAGAATCCAGCAAATCATAAACCAATAGGTACTGGACCATTTAAATTTGTTGAGCACAAAAGTGGTGAGAGTGTAACTATAGTTCGAAATGATGATTACTGGGGAGACAAGCCATATTTAGATAAGGTAGTATTTAGGATAATTCCTGAGCAAAGTACAGCTTATCAAGCATGGTTAAATGGAGAAATTGACCACACTCTAAATGGGGTACCTGCTACTGAACTTAGCAGATTTGAAAATGATGATAACTATTTAATATATGATAAACTTTGGCCAAATAGAGGATATATACTTTTTAATATGAAGGAAGGTAAATTTTCCGATTTAAAAGTAAGACAAGCAGTAGCCTATGGCATAGATAGGGATGAAATATTTACAAAAGCTCTTAAGGGAATTGGGTTAAAGGCTGAATACTTTATATCTCCACTTTATGAATGGGCTTTAAATAAGGATGTAAAGCTTCCAGAAAGAGATATAGAAAAAGCAAGGGCATTATTAGAAGAAGCAGGATATACAGCCGATGAAAATGGGATATATTTTACTACTACAATAGATACCTATCCTGGATTTGATGATATTGTTGAAGTATTGCAATCTAATTTTAGAGAATTTGGCATAGATTTGCAACATAATGCAATGGACGATCCGACTTATGATGAAAAGGTTTGGTTTGGTCGTGATTTTGAAATAACAATGCTTGGCGGATACCAGGGTCCAGACATATCGGCTATTGGCAATCGATTTGGTGCAGGTAGTGTAATGAACTTGGGAGATTACAATAACCCAAGAGTGGAAGAATTGTTAAAGGAAGGTGTAATCTTTTCTGCAAAGGAAGACAGAGCAGTTGTATACAAAGAGATACAAGAATTGTTAGCTGAAGACCTGCCAGCAATTTTCCTATATGAAAAAGGAGCAAAAATAGTTGTAAATTCTTATGTAAAAGGATATCCAGCGTCAGCTGAAGCTGTAGAAAAAGCCTCAGAATCAGAGTTTACTTATGTTTGGTTGGATAAATAAACAAAATCAAGCCTAATTAGGCTTGATTTTGTTTATTTATCCAACTTTACTGTAGAGACAACCTAATAGGTCTGTGGTCAGATATGTCGATGGGTAATACACTACTTTTTATATTACAATTTGCAAAGCCTCTTATAAAGAAAAAATCAATTTTTGGATTGCTATTATCATGGAAGCAGTTAAAAGTACAAATCCCTAGGGGGCCAACATCTATCATAGGGAAGCATTGATTTAGCATTATATAATAGGTATTAGAACCCTCTTTATCATTTAGGTCGCCACCAAGGATTATTCTTTTATTAAAAAACTTATAATCCTTTAGAACGTTCTTTATTGTTTTTGCTTGAAAAGATTGATCCCCTTGTAACCCTAAGTGGAATGTACCTATATACATGGGCAAATTTTCCACATAGACCTTTGTAAGAAGAAAACTGCGATCTTCTTTGCTATTTATTCTAGGTAAAGGGATTTTTAAAATAGTTGTCATGGGATAATAACTGAGAATTGCATTGCCGTAATATCCAGGTTTCATTTTCCTTGAAACAATATATTCATAGTTCCAAAGCTTTCCAGTTATCGATCTAAGCTTGTTTGCAATATATGAGGCTTGATGGATTTTTATACCAGAACGCAGAGTATATGCATCTACCTCCTGAAGGCATGCTATTGAAACTTTGGAATCCTTAATAATATCAACAATCCTATCCAAATTTTCAGTTTTTGGAAGAGGATAACTACCATCTTTATTTTGTCCTACTTTAATATTCCATGCGAGTATATTCATGCTCATTATTTACACCTTAAATTTTATTTTCAATTCTATTCTATGCAGAGAAGTAGTTCTTGTACATGAAGAATTTCCATTCTTATATATGATAGTATAATGTATGAACAAAGCCTTAATTCTTTTAAGGGTTTTATACTTTGTTTATTTATAAAAAATGTCGTTTATACCGATAAGAGTGCTGTTTGTCCAAAATTATTGTATTGAAGAAAGTTGTATGATAGCATATTAATAGAAATTATTGGTAGTAGATTTTTAGGTAGAAAAAATGAATACTTTAGCTATATTGGTATTCCAATAATGTATAATAGCTGAATTTCTCAAGTGAAATAAAGAATGTTGTTCTATTACATATATTTTTAATGTGAAGTAAAAATATAAAAAAATTTTAAAGAGAAATCTAAGTTGTAGTAATCTAATTTTTATATATGAAAATAAATGTTTAGCAAAATATATTATTATAAAATTGGCGTTGTGTTTTAATTATTAGTATAACATAAAGGGAGGGATTCCATTGGTTTAATTGATTTATATTGTAATTGCTGAACTGTTATTTTTAAAAAATTTAAACAAGGGGTGTGGGAATAAGTGAAAAACAAAAAATTAATTATTATCATAATAGCGGTCATGGTGTTAACAACAAGTGTTGTATTTGCAGGAACTATACCTAGAGCATTATATGATCATAAAAATACAACATCAAGCCTTAAGTATCTTGGAAGGGGTCGCCATACTTTAGAGGCACAAGCGGTAAATAGTTCTGGAACTGCATATGCAATGAAGGTTATTAAGTTGTGGCCAGACAAGGCAGTGGCTTCTGTCTATGTTTCAGGAAACAAAAAAGCAACAGATACTTTTGAAGCTCAAGATAAGACTGATGATGGAGTAAACCAATCATATTATATTAAGTGGGAACCGGTTGGATTTGGGAAAGCATATATATCAATATATGATTAAATTTTTCAACAAAGTGGGGTATACCCCACTTTGTTGAAATTATTGATAGAGGAAGTGAATTACATGAAATTATCAAAATTTTATTTTAAAATATATTTGAAAAATATAATATTCATTTTTATATTGCTGTCTGTAGGTTTTTTTTCCTTTTATAATAGGGAAACCTTAATTATATCCATTCTAGAATTTACAGTAGGATCTACATATGCTTTATTTTGTACTACTGCGGGGCTGATGATACTTGGTGCATATATTTCAGGGAAAGATTATGAAATAATAGATGTATTGGAAACAAATAAGTATAAGGCTTATTTGTCCAATATAATAACAGGTATTAAAATTATTACTTTACTTCTGTTAATACCAGGAATAATGATATTATTGTATTCTAATATATTAAATATTAATTATTATCAAATTAAAGAAATGCTGCATTTCATTATAATATGGTATGTTTCTAACATTTTTACATTAGTATTAGGAGCAACTATTGGCTTTTTTGTTAAAAGCCTTCTAAGATATATAATATGCATATTTCTATTTTTACCTCTAACGTCAGGATTGAAACCTGTAAATTTACTGAAATATAGGCTGTTAAATATATTTGAAGATAAGATAACTGCTCCAGTAAACTATGGGTCACCAGTAATATTCAATTTATTTTATGCACTAGATAAATTATTTATAGTTTCGATAATTTTATTTATGCTTGTAGTTACATATTTAAAAGCTAAGAAAAAGCCTTATAAAAACTACATTTTTGTAATATTTATTTTAGTCTTAGTTGAATTTCTCATAATTCAAGGTTCAGCTAAATCAAGAACCGTAATTTTTAATAGTATGGACTATGTAGAAAATGCAGAAAAAGAAATTAATACAAGTTATTCCATAAGCAACTATAATATGAATATAAATTTGAACAATAAATTTAGCAATAGATGTTCAATTGAGCTAGTTAAAGAAGCAGATAAGTTGGAATTTTATTTAAGTGAAATATTTAAAATAGAGGAGATTTTAGTTAATGGAAAACAGGTGAAATATTCAAGAGATAAGGACTTGGTAAGTATAGAAGATTTAGATATTCAAGATGAGGATTTGATTTTAGATATATATTATTCTGGAAGGGTTTATATAGAAAATGGCTTAGGCACTAATATATGCTATGTTAGCAGTAGAGATATTTCATTAATGGACAATGTTTTTTATTGGTATCCTGTTATAGCTAGTAAAAATGAGTCTTGTAATTTTAATATAGTTGTAAATAGCAAAACTAAGATATATAGTAATTTACCAATACTCAATATGAAAAAGAAAGAGGGCAAATTCTATGTATCCACTTTAAAAGGTTATAGCAAGGGGGTTAATATATTTTCCGGCAACCTTGTGGAAACTAAACATGGAGATATAAATGTAATATATCCAAGGGGACTAGATGAGGAAAGGATAGTATCTTTTGTTGAGGAGGAATTAAATAGCGATATCTTTTCAAAATTAGATATTTCTAAACTAAGGCAAATTATAATTACTCCTTATGACAATATTCCTATTAGAGTATATGGAGATACCGTTATGATGCCATCAAGGTTTATTTAATGAATGTATGAGGGGGAGTAAGATGGGAAATAGGCTAAGTGTAAGCAATATAAAATTTTATTATTTCAATAAGGAGGTTCTTTCTGGTATTACATTTGAACATGATGACAATGGAATAATTGCCTTGTTAGGGCCTAATGGGGCCGGGAAAACTACTTTGATGAGAATATTAGTTGGTTTAAAAAAAGCCAAGACTGGTAATGTATATTATAATGGGGAAGACCTATTAAATAACCGTAATAAACTTATAAAAGCTGTAGGTTATTTACCACAGAATTTTGAAATCTATAGCAATGTATCAGGACTAGATTTTCTATCCTATGTATGTGATGTTAAAATGTTAAACGAAAAGGAAAAAAAGGACAACATAGAATTTGTAGTTGAAAAATTCAATTTAGAAAGAGTAATAAAAAAGAGGTTTGGAAGTTATTCAGGAGGCTATAAAAGAAGGCTTGGAATTGCTCAAGCAATGATCGGTAACCCCCAATTTATTATAATTGATGAGCCAACAGCTGGCCTTGATCCAGAGCAGAGATTTGAATTTAGACAATATCTAACCAATATTGGGAAGGATAAAATAGTTCTAATTTCTACCCATATAGTAGAAGATATAGCTTTTTATTGTAGTAAAGTTATAATTTTAAATGAAGGAAAGATTACTTTCGATGGTACACCAGATGAACTGATTGGATTAGTAGATGGTAAAATTTATGGTGGTACAATTAATGTAGAAGAGTACGGTACACTTAAAGGACAATTAAATATAATAGAACAATCAGGCATGGAAGATGGGAAAATCAGTTTAAAAGTTATATGTGAGGACAAAGCTCCTCATGGATTTAAAAAAATAAAACCAACTTTGGAGAATGCATATGTGTACTTTCAGAAGGGATAAAATAAATTTAAAAAGAACTATTAGTATAACTGATAAAAACAAATATGTATTTAAATCCATCTTGATAATATCCATATTCCTTATTTTAATGAGCATTTTAAATAGTGGGTGGACTTCGCCTTATGGATTGTCCATCGGTCAATGGTATGCAAGAAGCGGTCTGTTATGGAAAGATAAGTTTTTTGAGGCATATGTTCCTTTATTGACCTCTATCATTATTTCTACTGGATTTTATAGAGATTATGAAAGCAATATATATGAGATAATGACCTACTATAATAAGGGAAAATATAATATTAGTGTATTTATAAGATGGGCTTTGTATACAGTTTTGATGTTAATAACAACTTTTATTGCAATAATTATTCAATATATAGCTTGTTTAGAATCTCCTATATCAATTTTAATATTAGTAGCAAGGTTTTTCCCACCAGTATTATTTATGAGTTCATTATCTTTGGCAATAACGGTTATTTTTAAAAACCCTCTATTAGCGAGTATAGTGACAACAATATATGTAATATTAGATGTTTTTTCAACTGGCAGGTTATTTAAGATATTTACTTTAATGGGGAATTCGTTTGTTTTAAGTACGCCAAGTGCTTTCTATATAAATAGATTTACTCTTGTAATGTTTTCGATAATCTTTGCCTATGTTACTTCTAAGAAGTCCATAGAAGTATAGCAGGTATTATAAGCTGACTACAATCATATATGGGTAGTGAAATGATTTAATTGACATGTTTTTTTTTACAATTTCTTTAGGCCATTCAGCTACTAATAGTTTGTAGTGGATAATATATTATAAGCAGAACAGTATATTGCTTTTATGATATAATATTGAAAATAGATGATGATATATTGAGCTTAAATACAAAATTTAAAGGAAGCAACAATGGCTGAAAGAAATTTTGATAAACTATTAGGTATAAGTACTGTTGGAATTTTTAAAAAGGTATTTATAATATATTAGAATCACTAGAGAAGGATAGCCATCTAGCAGATATTATACTTTATTATCCAATGCCTAAATATAAACAATTTCTTAAAAGTCAAGATTCATTTAGAATACTAAATAAAATTAGAGTACTAGGAGCAGATGATATAAGAGAAAAGTTCATCATTTATAGGTATGGGTAAGAGCTATTATCCCGATTTTTGTTTGTTTTCCCAGACAATATTACATCAAGGGTCTTTCCTTTTTTCATTTTTCTTATGACAAATGTGTTATTTCATATCATATTTAAGAATGAGATCAACTTTTACCTTGGTCATATTTTATTCTAGGAGAATGTAAAATTCTATTTAAGAATTAAAGTATTAAAATATCCCCATTTATAAAAGGTGGGGATGTTTTTCTATTTATGGACATATTATAAAAAGTTAATATATCTACTCCGAGGTTTGGTAAAATTCACGTCAGACTTATGGTATAGTATCTGCAACATCTTAAATTGTCACTTACAGTTATAGGTATAAATAACATATTATCAAAAAATGTCGTTCATACCGGTAAGAGTGTTGTTTGTCCAAATCTATTGTAATGTACAAAATGGTATGATAACCTTTTTATAAAAAGTACTAATAGTATGGTAAGTATTAGAGAGAAGGTGTTTTAATTGAGGTGGTGGTATTAATTAATATATAGCTTTAGTTTTATAGTTTGAATCACAGTGAGATTTGGTGGAAAAATATTAAGTATCTATCCTGAAAAGATAACTATATAATAATTAAACATTATTAAAATAGAGATTATCAAAGTAGAAGCGTATATTACAATGAAAGGGAGGAGAATAGAGATGAAAAGGAGAGTAGTATTATTTTGCATAGTTACACTATTAATTATTTCTGCAATCCCAGTATTTGCAAATGGTACTATTTATAGTTTCCATGATGGGAAATCGGGCAGAGGCTTTATGATTGTGAAAGCAGAAGATGTTCTACCAGATGATTCGGCTTTTTATCCAGCTAAGGTAGATGATAGATATATTTACAACAAAGATGGAGAAAGAGTAGGTTATTGGCTAGCGGGAAAAAGAAGCGGAGAGGTGATTTCAGAGTACAAACCATATATTGGAGAAGGTAAGGCTTCTGTAAAGAATGGACTGGGAGTGGTTGATGACGGTGGTTGGGTTACAGTCGGTGATTGGAGTAGAGCGGCAGCAAAATGGACAATTAGGGGAATAAATAAAGCATATTATGATTACAGATAGTTTATCAGGAGAGAACATAGAAAATCTTTGATAAATAAAATGAGATAGTATTTCGTACGCTTCTACTTTGATATAGATTCTAAAAGAAAAAATTTTTTTAGGTTTCTTCTTATAGAAAACATCAATTATAAAAGGGGAGAGTTTGTATTTGAAGAGGATTCTTAATTTGTTGATGTTAATTTTAGGTACTTTATTCTTATTTATAATTATAGAGTTTTCAGAATTACATTATGTAAACAAGTTAATGTACAAAAACAGTTCAGCATTTACATTGATATGCGACCAAAGTATTCACTCCGAGGAAGAGATTCTTTACCATTTGAATAAAATTAGTGAGGAAGAAAATATATATTTAGCTAAATATACTATGGTAAATTCTGATGATATATATATTTATTCAACGGATACGACATTAGACGGAAAAGTCAGTTTAAGTTCTGGAAAGTTTCCTCAAGATGGTTCCGAGACATATATCTGTGATAAATATTATGATGCCCCTAACCAAATTGGAACATTTAAAGCTTTTTTAAAAGAGGATACAATAAGAATATATCCAATCAACAATTTGTCAAAGGTAGGTGGATATGGTGGTTTATATTATATAGGTACAACAGATCAGGAAATTTTAAATAGGGTAGTTGAATATTTAAATAATTATTTAGGCAAGACAGAAATCTTTGAGGTTTACAATCCAAACCTATTAGAATATTTTTTGGATATTTTAAGTGAAAATTTTATGTTAATAGGATTTACAGCATTGCTTTTTGTTGTACTATTCATCTTTAGTTGTATACGATTTGCCATTTCTCAGTGTAAAAATATTACTATTTTAAAGTTGTGGGGATACAGTGTAAGGAGAATATTTTTATTTTATTTAGAGGGATTTAAATTTTCGATATTGTTAAATTTCGGAATTCTATCAATGGGGGTCACCATATATTTGAAAAGCATTGGAAGAGTTAATTATCTTTCCGAATTTTTATTTGCAATTATGTTATTTCTAGGAATTATGTTATTGTTTTTGCTTGTTGTGGTTTTATTAGTCTCGTCTTTTCAAGGGAAATATTATAGTAAGTATGAATTGCTGAAAAATAGGAAGACTTTTAATATTGTATATAAATTACAGCTTGCATTAAAGTGTATTATTTTAATCTTTATAATATTTATTTTTACATTTTCCAAAGAGATAAATGACAAGTTAAATAAATTTTATTATGGAAATGAATACTGGAGCTATGCTGAAAACATTTATGGAACTCGGGCGTGGTTTCTAACTGAAGATCCAGTAGCCTTTAGAGAATATGAATTGAAGTCCAAAGAATTTTATAGAGAATTAGAAGATGAAATGAATATGTTTTTTATTAGAGCTTTTAATTATCACAAGTTATCATCTGGAGTATATATTTATGATGCTAATACAGATGGGGAAATTGAACTTCTTTCACCTTCAGGAAAGTCGATAATGGTAAATGAAAATTATTTGAAAAGACATCCTATAAAGGATATACATGGTGAAGATGTTGTAAATAGAATAATTAAAGATGAATTAATACAAAATATTTTAGTTCCAATTTCATTAAAAGAGCATGAAGATTTTATTAAGGACAAGTTTATTGAAGGATTTTATTTTTTAAAAGTAAGGGTTGCTGACATATACAATGAGAAGATGAACATGCCCCCTGAAGAAACAAAGATTGAAGACTTGGATATCAATATCATTTATGTTCCTGATAATTTAAGATACTTTACATATGATCCTGATGTAGAAGGAGAATATGGTAACTGTGTTGAAAACCCCATTGTAGTGATAGATACTTTGAACTTAGATCCTTCTAACTATTATTCATACTTAACTAATTGTTGCTATATTGAAGGTGATATTAAATCCACTGAAAAATTCATTTCAATTTCAGAGAAATATGGATTAACTAATATATTCAATACTCTATCACCTATTTATGATTTACGTGCAGAAGAAATAAGAAATCTGAGAAACCTTACTCGTATAACAGAGATACTACAATTTATATTGATTATAGGCTTTGGAGTATCTACTATTTTATTTAATCTATCCTATTATGAAAGTAAAAAATATAAATTATATTTAAAATATTTATTTGGATATAGTTTTGCTAGGAGAAGCATGCATGTTATATTAATTAACACAGCTGCAATAGGAATAATACTGACATATTATAGTGTGCCGTTTATATTTATGCTTTTAATATTGTTAGCAGATTTGCTGGCTATGATTCTGCTTTCTGCGTTAATAAGTAGAAAGTCCATAAGTTACATGATGAAAGGAGGGCATTAGAGTGATAGAATTATTAAACATTTCTAAATCATTTGGAGACAAACTTATCTTCGAAGATGTAAATCTTACAATAAAAAAAGGTGAATTTGTTATAATTACAGGAGAAAGTGGAAGCGGTAAAACAACTCTTCTGAATATAATGTCTTTAATGGAACAACCTGATAAAGGAAACATATTTATAGAAGGTACTAAAATTAATAGTTTAAAAGGAAAACAGAGGTTTTTTAGAGAAAAGGCAGGGTTTATATTTCAAAACTATGCCTTAATGGAAGAAGAGACAGTTTTTAATAATATAAAGATATCATTAGCATATAAGAAGTGCAAGGATAAAGGAGCTGTTATTAAAGACTCTTTGAATAAGGTTGGTTTAGATAATTATCAAAACAAAAAAATTTATCAATTAAGTGGTGGGGAACAGCAAAGAGTATCTTTGGCAAGGTTGCTAGCTAAAGATTCCCAATATATATTTGCAGATGAGCCTACTGGCAATTTAGATGGAGATAACAGTAGAAAGGTTTATGAGATTTTAAAAGAACTCAATAAAAAGGGTAAGACAGTAATTTTAGTAACACATGATGAAAGAATTGCCAATATTGAAGGATGTAAAAAGTTAGTTATAAAAAATCGTAAGATTATTGCATGAGCGGAGATGGTATTTTAGGATCCTATACAAGGGTTAGTTAATATTCATAAACCCAGCAAAGGCTGATTTTCTAATATCCACACAATTATATAGGTCTAGTTTTTGAAGGAGGATAACTACTATCTTTATTTTGCCCTACTTTAATATTCCATGCGAGTATATTCATGTTTTCCTTTACACCCTAAATTTTATTGTCAATACTATTTTATGCATAGGAGTAGTTCTTATATATGAAGATTTTCCATTCCTGTATAGGATAGTATACTGTGCGAACAAAGCCTTAATTCTTTTAAGGGTTCTATACTTTGTTTATTTATAAAAAATGTCGTTTATACCGATAAGAGTGCTGTTTGTTCCAAATTATTGTATTGAAGAAAGTTGTATGATAGCTTATTAATAGAGATCATTGGCTAGGCGGGTAAGTGGCTAAGGTCTAACAGAGAAGCTACAAAAACTTTTAAAGCTATAGTTGAACTTGAAGATGGAACAAAACAATCATATTATATCAGTTATTAAAGTATTAGAAGCAGAGTATCTGAAAGGCAGGGGAGGAGAGTGTTAGAGGATACTGGGAATAATATTTTAGAAGTAATACCTGAATATATGATGATATCGCTTATTTCATCCAAAATAAAAGCATTGGTGGTAGGCGGAGGGACAGCAGGTTTTATAAAGGCAAAATCCTTTGCTAACAGGGGCTGTAAGGTGGTCGTGGTATCAAAAGAGTTTTGTAGTCAATTTGAACAATTAAGCGGCCTCAAGAATTTAGAGCTGATTAAAGAGTCTTATGATACCAGATTTATTCAAGATAAACATTTGATTGTAATTGCTACCAATGATCAATGCTTGAATCAAAGGATTAAAGAGGAATGTGACAAAAATCATAAGATTTATTTGAACTGTGATGATTTTAAGCAAGGATTATTTGTCACTCCGGTACAGAAAAGAACAGATTATATACATATTGCCTTACATACGATTCTTGGTAGTCCAAAAACCTCTAAATTTTTGTTAAATCGGATGAAAGAAGAAATAAATCAATATGATGAATTTGTATCTTTTCTTTGTGCGTTTAGAAATACAATCGGAGATGAACCGGATAAAAATGAAATCATGGATTTTATGAATACAAAAGATTTCTATGAGTTTTATCAGGCAGGCAAACATCTTTTAATTTTGAAGATGTTTTATCCTGAAATAGCATTAATTACAACCAAAAAGGAGATGGGATATTAGACTCAACATTGAAGAATGTTGTCGTCCAATAATGAGAGAGGACTAAATTGCCTGTTAGGGTAAATTTGTTTAAACAGAAGGAAGTGGAAAGATGGGGAAAGTATATTTAATTGGTGCAGGACCTGGAGATGAAGAATTGCTAACACTAAAAGCGGCACGAATTTTATCAACATGTACTGCTGTGATGTATGACAGATTAGTAAACAGCAGTATACTGCGGCATTTAAATAATAATTGTGAAATCTATTACTGCGGCAAGGAGCCGGGATGCCATTATAAAACTCAGGAAGAAATCAATGAAATGCTGGTGTCCCTTGCAAAGAAAGGTCATATTGTGGGAAGAATCAAGGGAGGAGACCCTTTTGTATTCGGTAGAGGTGGGGAGGAGATACTCCATTTGAGGAAAGAGAATATTGAGTTTGAAGTGATTCCTGGAATTACTTCAGCCCTTTCAGTGTTAAACTATGCTGGGATACCAGTTACTCATCGCAAGATTGCACAGAGCTTTCATGTATTTACTGGGAAAAGTGCAGAAGAATTGAATATTGACTGGAATTCCATTGCAACATTGAAGGGGACCTTAATTTTTCTGATGGGACTTGGGAACTTACAGCATATTTCTTTTAAATTAATAGAAAGCGGTATGGAGCCAAATTGCCCATGTGCAGTGATTATGCGTGGGACTACGGCAAAACAAAGAAAAGTTGTCGGAACCCTCCAGAATATTGTAGAAAAGGTTAAGGAGTCAGGTTTACAATCACCCTGCATTATAGTTGTAGGGAATGTGGTGAATTTTCAGAAGCAATTTGCTTGGTATGAAAAAAAGCCATTGTTTGGTAAGAATATATGTGTTACTCGTTCGAAAGGGCAAGCCAGACAGCTCCGTGAAAAATTGCTGGACATGGGGGCTGAAGTAACTGAAATAAATAGTATACAGATAAAAAATAGGGATGAAAAATTGAATTCATACCTTCAGCATCTAGAACAATATAACTATGTAGTATTTACCAGTGTAAATGGAGTCAACATATTTTTTAACAAGCTATTGACGGAAGGGATTGATATCAGGAAAATTAAAGCGTCGTTTGCAGCCATAGGTGCTGCGACAGCAGAAGCCATAAGAAGTAAAGGAGTCATTCCAGAGATAATTGCAGAGCAGTTTGTAGCAGAAGCTTTATTTGATAAGCTTACTAAGTACGTGAAGCCGGGGGACCGTATTTTAATTCCCCGTTCCAAAAATGCAAGACCTTATCTTCGTGAAGCTTTAACGGAATTTGGATGCCAGGTGGATGAAGTTCATATCTATGAAGTCATTCTAGGGGAACTAAAGGATGAGAGGGGTTTTGATGAGGTAGACATAGTACTGTTTACCAGCCCATCTACCGTAGAAAATACTATTGCCATGGTTGGAATTGAAAAGGTAAAAAGCAAAGAGTGTATAGCAATAGGACCTATTACTCAAAAAGCATTAATAGAAAAAAATATTCCATGTAAAGTTTGTGATCAATATTCTGTGGAAGGAATTATTAAAAAATTGTTGGAGATAAGGGGGGAATAGAAAATATTTGAAAATATTGGTAGTGTAAAATAATTTGTGCTTTTAGGAAATAAAATTCTCTTTTCTGGCAAGAATCTAAATAAGACCAAAACTAGAAAGGAGAATTTTTTATGGCAACTTTACCAAAGGAAGTTTTAAGAAATATGATAGTAGATGGAGATTTAAAAACAGTAAATGATCTCCACACATATCTTAAAGAAATGTTTAAAGATGCACTACAAGAGATGTTAGAGGCAGAATTAGAGGTAGAATTAGGATATGTAAAAGGAGATAAAAAGAACAAAAATACAGATAATCGTAGAAATGGTACTACGAAAAAGACTGTAA
>NZ_FNNG01000014.1 GCF_900106765.1 Tepidimicrobium xylanilyticum | reverse complement strand
CTGAGTAGCCAAGTCTGGACGGGATAAGTGCTGAAGGCATCTAAGCACGAAGCCCCCCTCAAGATAAGATTTCCCACCACGGGAAGTGGGTAAGACTCCAGGGAGACTACCTGGTAGATAGGCCTTAAGTGTAAGAGCAGTAATGCTTTAAGCTTAAAGGTACTAATAAGTCGAGGGCTTGACCAGAAATATAATGTACTGTTTAGTTTCAATGAAGGTAATCTGGTAGCAATAGCGAGAGGGAAACACCTGTACCCATACCGAACACAGAAGTTAAGCCTCTCAGCGCCGATGGTACTTGGGTGGAGACGCCCTGGGAGAGTAGGACGCTGCCAGATACATAGAAAAATCCTCTGCTTTGTTGATCAAAGTAGGGGGTTTTTTTGTTTGTCCTAATATCTAAAATGTATTATAATTAAGTCAGTAGAATAGCAAAAGTAAATATTAGGGATATAGAGGAGAAGATGTAGATGAGATATGAAGGGGCTCTTTATAGACCTCCTAGTGAAGCCTATAGTTTAATAGTGCAAGCCACAATAGGTTGTTCTCACAACAAATGCACATTTTGTTCTATGTACAAAGATAAGAAGTTCAGAATAAGGGATACGGAAGAAATAATGGAGGATTTAATTTTAGGTAGAAAATATTATGAGAATGTAAGGCGGATATTTTTAGCAGATGGGGATGCTTTAGTGATTAAAACGGAAGAACTAATTAAGATATTACAAGGTATAGAAGTATTATTTCCAGAATGCGAACGGATAGGTATATATGGCTCGCCTAAGTCCATTTTAAACAAGTCTCAGGAAGAGTTATTGGAATTAAAAGCATTGGGATTGGGAATCGTATATTTAGGTGTAGAATCTGGAAGCGACAAAATTTTAAAAGATATAAAAAAGGGCGTAGATTCTGCTGAAATGATAGAAGCGGGAAGAAAAATTGTAGACGCAGGAATAAAACTTTCAGTAACCTTAATATCGGGTATTGGGGGCAAGGCTTTTTCAACCCTTCATGCTCTTGAGTCTGCAAAGGTGCTAAATGAAATGAAACCCCATTATATAGGGTTGTTGACCCTACTACTGGAACAGGGAACAAAGCTCTATGAAGATGTTAAAGTAGGAAAATTCCAACTTCTAAGCCCTAAAGAAGTGTTAGAGGAGACAAGAATTTTGGTAGAAAACCTACAGGTAGGTAATTGTATTTTTAGGAGTAATCATGCTTCTAACTATGTAGCTTTGAGGGGAACTCTTATGGAGGATAAAAAACTGATACTTAAACAGATTGAAGAAGGGTTAAAAATAGATGGTTTAGATGATAAAGATTATTATAGGAGATTATAAGATGGTAGTTGCTTAATTATTTATGTAGCAGTTTAATTTAACATTTGATAGATAAACGAATAAAGAGCTTAGAAACCTTAATGAGTAATGAATTCTAAGCTTTTTATTTTTGATTATGTAATACTTTGCTTTTTAATCATGTGGAAAAGCTCTGAATTGTTTTTATTGACGATATTTAGGTTAAATATACAACATAAAACAATAAAGGGATATATAGTATTTATAAATGACTTTAAATGATGTTCTTAAGGATTCAAACTACCAAGAACTGAGTAAAGTATAAAAAGTTAAATTAAAGGGTATGATGGCAGTAAAACTGCTGTAAAGATAAATTCAAAGTGTTGGGAGTAAATATTGAGATTAGGGATATGTTTATAATGAAGCATGTTTTAGTTATTGATAGTTTTATTCCAGTACATCAGCAATTACAAAAATTAGGAGCTAAATTAAGTATAATCTGTGCAACTGGTAGGATAATCGGCGGGGATAATATTTCTGAACTCGTACAAAATGCTTTGGGTGTAGATATGATTGATTTTATGGGCAAAGCAAGTATTAGGACAAAAAATTATGGAACAATTGGATATTAAACATGATAATAAGTACTCAGCAATATGGTTCATAGTATCAAAGGAACAAGGTATCATTGAGGATATTCCAAATCTAGAAGATTATTTTGAAGACATAGGTAAAGTATTTGAAGTTTTAGAGAAATTACTGGTTGAAAATTTAAAACTTAGCAAAGAAAACTTATATATAATGTATGATGAAAATAACCTTCAAATTAAAAAGGGTATTTTAAAATTCAATTTTATGGATATGCCTTATGATAAAGAAAGATTAATCTGTTCAATGCCTATTAACAAGGAGGCAATGTATGTTAAGGTAAATTATTACTATAGAAATGGACTTGTTTCTATAGTTAACTTGGTATTTATAGGACAAAAAGAAAATCAGATTCTTCTTGATAGTGTAATCTATGCTGAACGATTGTTATTTATTTTAAATAAACATGCTCATGTGTATGAGGAGGAATTTTATAAAAATACCATTAATGTTCTTATTGCCATAGATGATGAGGTAGAAAAAGAATTGTATTATGGAATAACTTCTCATTTAAGGATAATCTTATATTTTTATAGTTTAGGTATTAGACCAAGTTCTAAAAAAGTAGGTTATATTCTTAGAAAATTAGAGATGGAAGTCTTTACATATTTAATTTTAAATAATATTAAATTATCCAAAGAATATGTATTGAGGATATTTAATTCTATTTATGAAAATTCATATTTTAATTTTCCTATTATAGGATTTTTTATATGTATTATAAGTTTGGCTGGCTACGCTGTGTCTAGTAAAGAGAACTATACCACTACCCCTGATAATAAAATTTTATTGCATATCAGCTTAATTGGTGATATAATATCTAAGGACAAAATGAGAGATTGAATCTTTAAATCAGTCCAGAGAGGCTGGCAAGATTGTAATTATAGGGATAGTTATGCCTATTATTAGGTCTTGCTGTAAGCAAGGCTTTTTTTATGGAATAGATTACAATCTTACAGTCCTTTAAATCAGTCCAGAGAGACTGAAAAGGAGAGAAAACTCTCCTTTAAATTTAAAAAAGGAGGTTTTTTTATGACTGAAAATGTGATGGTCAAAAAATCAAAAAAAACGGAAGTTAGTTTGTGGAAGAGTTCTAAAAAGATGATCTTGGCTTTACAGCACTTAATTGCAATGTTTGGAGCTACAGTACTAGTGCCTATATTAACAGGACTTAATCCATCGGTAGCCTTATTTACCGCTGGACTTGGAACCTTAATATTTCACCTTTGTACTGAAGGAAAGGTTCCGGTGTTTTTAGGTTCATCTTTTGCTTTTATACCTTTGATTTTAACCGTTAAGGAATTGTATAATGGGGATTTGGCATATGTACAAGGTGGAATGATAGTTGCAGGGCTAATATATGTGATTCTAGCATTCTTCATTAAAAAAATAGGTGTAAAGAGGATTACAAAATATCTTTCTCCTCAGGTAGTTGGGCCTATGATAATAGTCATAGGAATGAATTTAGTACCTACCGCTTTTGGGATGGCAAGGGAAAACTTAGTAATAGCTGCCATAACTTTAGGGACAGCACTACTAATTAATTTTAAGGGTAGGGGTTTCGTAAAACAGTTATCAATTCTGATAGGAGTTATTACAGGTTATATGGTATCTTTAGGGTTGGGAATTGTAGATACAAATATAGTCAAAGAAGCTGCTCTATTTGGAATCCCTTCATTTAGTTTACCTAAATTTGATATAGGTGCAATAATGATAATTTCACCAGTGGTATTGGCAGTATTTATGGAGCATCTAGGGGATATAACTACCAACGGACAGGTTGTAGGGAAAAATTTCATAGAGGATCCTGGTTTAAATAGGACTCTATTAGGAGATGGAATAGCAACTGTTGTAGCAGCTCTTATAGGAGGACCTGCCAATACGACCTATGGAGAGAATACTGGAGTATTAGCCATAACTAAAAATTATGATCCATCAATACTGAGACTAGCAGCAGTGTTTGCCATAATATTGAGTTTTGTATCTAAAATAGGAGCCGTATTAAATTCTATACCTACATCAGTGATGGGTGGAATAAGCTTAATGTTATTTAGTATGATATCTCTAATAGGAGTACAAACTATAAGAACAAACAAAGTAGAGTTTAATTGGAAAAATGTATTAACTATGGGCAGTATATTAATATTGGGTCTTGGAAGCGGAATGATTGAAAGTAAATTTGGAATTGTAATCGGCATACCAGTTACTGAAACGGTAAAAATATCGGGATTAAGTTTTGCTGCAATAGTAGGAATACTGATGAATGCAATTTTAAATAGGGGAAAAATATAGATTGATAGAGCCTGTCTAAATAGAAAGACAGGCTCTATTATATTTGATATAATAATTGTAAATTGATTAAAATTGCTCACTAATATTCTATTATAGAATCAGTATTATAATTGAAAAGGTGGTAAATTTGGGTAGGATAGATGAGGTATTCAAGATTTTAACTCAATTGGAAAAGGAAAAGCAAGAGGGAATTTCTGCTGCTGATATAGCTTCAATATTGGGTATGGATAGGTCCAATGTTAGCAGATATTTAAATATTCTATATAAAAATAGAAGAGTAGAAAAGATAAATGGAAGGCCAGTATTATATAAATCTATTAAGGGTTATACTAGTTCAGTCTGTGATGAAGAAGACCCATACATAGGTTTTAATAACAGTTTGGATAAATTAGTGGGTGCAAGGCAGAGTCTGGCTATTCCCATACAAAAAGCAAAGGCTGCAATCTTATACCCTCCCAAGGGATTGCATACTTTACTTTTAGGGGAAACAGGTGTAGGAAAGTCCATGTTTGCTAAGCTAATGTACCAGTTTGCCATAGAATCTAAAGTGGTGGTAGAAAATGCTCCATTTATACGATTTAATTGTGCGGACTATGCGGATAATCCAAACCTATTAACGGCACAGATATTTGGAGTAAAAAAAGGTGCTTATACTGGTGCCGATAGAGATAGGGATGGACTGCTTAAAAAGGCTGATAAGGGATTTATATTTCTAGATGAAATCCATAGGCTACCACCTCAAGGGCAGGAAATGTTATTTACCTATATTGATAATGGATTTTTTAGACCTCTAGGAGATGCTGAAAATCTAATCCGGGTAGATGTTAGGATAATAGCTGCAACTACAGAAGATCCCAAATCCCACCTTTTGAAAACCTTTACCCGTAGAATACCCATGATAATAACATTACCTCCTATAAGAGATAGAAGCTTATCTGAAAGATATTCACTAATTGAAACCTTTATTAGAGAAGAATCCCATAGATTAGGTATGAGTATATATATAAACAAGAACTCAATTATTTCTTATCTATTATATGATTGTCCCAACAATATAGGGCAGCTTAAATCGGATATACAGTTAGCTTGTGCCAAGGCTTTTTTAAGATATAAATCTGAACAGGATGATTATCTAATCATTAATCAAGGAGATTTACCCAACCATGTAAGAAAAGGAATATTGAATATCAATCAGTATAGAAAAGAAATCGATGAATTGTTAAATTCCACTTATGATGTTTTAAAATTCGATCAGCATGAAAGACTGCCCTTATCATTGAAAGAAGATGAGAATATATCGGGTGACTTTTATACTGCGATTGAGGAAAGACTAGAATCTTTGAAGGAAGCTGGCATGGATGAACAGGCTATTAATGAGATAATGAATATCGATATTGAATCTCATTTTAGGAAGTATATAGGGCATATATATAGGCGGTTTGATAGAAGAGGAATTTCAAATGTAGTGAATGAAGACATACTCCAAGTAGCTGAAGAAATCCTATTACTAGCTCAAAAACATTTAGGAAAGGAATTTGATGAAAAAATATATTTTGGGCTATCTTTCCATTTGGAAAGGAGTATTGAAAGGATAAGAAGAGGGGAGAAGATATATAATCCTAAGCTGAATTTCATAAGGATTAATTATGAAGAAGAATTTTTATTTGCAGTAAAAATAGCTAAGCTTCTAGATAATAAGTTTAATATAGAAACCCCTGTAGATGAAATTGGCTATTTGGCCATGTTTTTTACAACAGATTCAAATAATAAATTCATAGAGAAAAAACCAAAGGTGGGAGTAATAGTTGCTATGCATGGTAGGTCAACAGCCAGCAGCATGGTAGAGGTGGCTAATAGTCTAATAGGTGTAGAACATGCAGTTGCCCTGGATATGCCACTTTCCATGAACCCAAAGATTATGTATGAGTTAACAAAAAATAAAGTTTTAGAAGTTCATGAAGGAAAAGGCGTAATCATGATGGTGGATATGGGTTCGTTGACAAACTTCGGAGATATGATATGGGAAGAGACTGGAATAGAGGTAAGGACTATAGAAAAAGTGAGCACTCCAATGGTAATTGAAGTATTAAGAAAGGTTATATTAGGTTATGAACTGGATGAAGTTGTTAATTCCTTTGTGGGAAAGGTTTCTATTAAAGATGAAGTGTCCAAGCCAATGAGGGATGAAAATGTAATTATTACTGCTTGTTTTACAGGGGATGGTGCTTCCAAAAAACTCGAATCAATAATAAGGGCAAATCTTGATGGTAAAAATCTGGAAATAGTACCCATTAATATTATAGATGAAGAAAGGTTTGAGAAGAGGATAGATAGATTAGCTAACAAATATAATGTTATGGCTATTGTAGCAACTGTGGATATAGATATAGATTATATACCTTTTGTAGCTGCAATGGATATATTACAGGGCGATGGCATAGAAAGGTTGAAAAAAATTATAGAACAGGAAAATATATACTCAAAGATAGGAGAATCTTTACAAGAACATATTACAAATTTAGATGGAAAAGAAGTAACAAGGGATATTAAATATTTGATTAGGAGTATCGAAAAAGGTTTAGGTATAGAAGTGGTTTCCGATGCTAAAATAGGAATAGTGCTCCATATTGCTTTTTTAATAGATAATCTTCTAAATGGTGTAGTACCTAGAAAGTTTGATAACTTAGAGGTTTATAGCAATTTATATGCAAAGGAGATGGGCATTGTTAAAAGAAGCATTTTGTTTGTGGAAAAAAAATATGGGATTTCAGTGGAAGAGGACGAATTGGCATATATTTTAAAATTGTTTTTACTGAATCAAAAGGGTGTGTAACAGTGTGTAAGATTTTACACACTCTTTTCTTTTTTTATTATCGACTTTGCACGGTTTTTTTATGGTTGGGATTACAAAATATTAAAGGAAAAACACAATAAACTGTGAGGCGAGCTATTGTCCTCTCATATATTTTAAAAATCCATTTATTATAAGTGTTGGCAAGGTATTTGCAATAAGAGAAGGATACAAAGAGATAGCTTACATAAAAATAATTTTTTGGAGGTGAGTGGTTTTTAGAACTGATTATGAAATTTACTGAAAGGACTGATTTATATGCTGAATATTGTGCTTGTTTGCTCAGCAGGTATGTCGACTAGTTTATTGGTTAGCAAGATGAATAAGGTAGCTAAGGAAAAAGGTTTGGATGTAAATGTAATTGCTATAGCAGAAGCAGATGTAAAGAACAATATGGACAAGGTAGATGTTATGTTGCTTGGACCTCAAGTAAGATATCTATTGCCAAAGATGAAGGAGATGATGGAAGTAAAAGGGGTACCCGTTGATATAGTAGATACCGTAAGCTATGGAACTATGAATGGGGAAAAGGTTTTAGAACAGGCTTTAAGTATGGTAAAGGATAAATAAAGTTGGTTTCAAAGGGGGATAAAAATGGATAGGTTTATGGATTTTATGGAAAGAAAGTTTGTCCCTGTTGCTGCTAAAATTGGGGGACAAAGGCATTTAGTTGCTATCCGTGATGGATTTGTTGCCATTATGCCTTTAATACTTGCAGGTTCTACAGCAGTATTGTTAAAAAACACTATATTTAGCTGGATAGCGTCATTGGAAGTATTGATTCCCATATGCGACCAAGTATGGTGGGGTTCTTTAGCGATAATGACTTTATTGGTTGTTTTTTCAACAGCTTATAGCTTAGCAAGATCCTATGATGCAAACGCACTTGCATCAGGGCTAATTGCAGTAGGCTCTTATTTTGCTACTTTGCCACAATCTCATGGCGATGCAGGTTGGGGATATATTCACTGGGGATATTTACAGGCTACGGGCCTTTTTACAGGTCTAATTGTGGCTATAATTGCTACTGAAATATTTGTAAGGTTGACTAAAAGAGATTTAACAATAAAGATGCCTGAGGAAGTGCCCCCAGCAGTGGGTAGAGCTTTTGCAGCAGTTATACCGGGGATGATTACCATATTTACTTTTGGGATAGTGTTTCTAATTGTAGATAATTTAGGAGGAATAAGCCTATATGATGTAATATACGAAGGAATTCAAAAACCCCTACAGGGTTTTAGCCAGGGAGTAGGTTCTGCTATGGTAATGGCTATGCTAATCAACTTGTTTTGGTTCTTTGGTCTTCATGGTGCAAACATATTCGACCCTATAATGAATGCCTTATATTTACCAGCTCTAACGGATAATGCGGCTGCTATAGATGCTGGAATGCAAGCTCCAAATGTTATAACTAGAGTTTTCTTTGACACATATGTGCACTTGGGTGGTTCAGGGGCCACATTAGGACTGATTATTGCTATTTTCATAGCTTCAAAGAGGAGAAAAGAATACAGGGAAGTGGCAAAATTATCAACACCATCGGGTATTTTCCAAATAAATGAGCCTATTATGTTCGGACTTCCTATAGTGCTAAATCCCATTTTATTTATTCCATTTATAATAACACCAGGAATTTTAACCCTTATAGCTTATATTGGGACTGCTATAGGTTTTGCACCTCCAACCTATGTAGCCATACCCTGGACTAGTCCACCTATAGTTGGAGCCTTTTTAGCAACAGGTGCAACGGCAGCAAGTTGGAGAGCGGCAGTATTAGCGGCTATAAACCTAGTGGTTTCAGTGATTATATACCTACCATTTATAAAATTAGCTGATAGGTCTAGGAAAAAGGAGACTGCCAAATAAAAGAAGTAGAGAACCTTCTCTACTTCTTGCAATCTTTATTCTAACAAAGGGTGAGGTGGTTAATTTGACCGAGAAATTAAAAATAGCAGTAATTGGTGGTGGTTCATCCTATACCCCTGAATTTGTAGAGGGAATCATCAAAAGATATGATGAACTACCAGTAGATGAACTTTGGTTGGTAGATGTGGAGGAGGGGAAGGAAAAACTAGCTATAGTTGGGAATTTAGCTAAGCGAATGGTGAAAGAAGCCAATCTACCGATAGATATCTTTTTAACCTTGGATAGGCAGAAAGCCTTGTATGGCGCCAGCTTTGTTACAACCCAATTAAGGGTGGGAATGCTTGAAGCTAGGAGTAAAGATGAAAGGATTCCCTTATCCCATGGTTTTATAGGTCAAGAAACAAATGGTGCAGGTGGACTTTTTAAGGGGCTAAGAACTATACCAGTCCTATTGGAAATTGCTGATGATATGGTAAGTTTGTGTCCTGATGCCTGGCTGATAAACTTTACCAATCCAGTAGGTATGGTGACTGAAGCCTTCTCAAAATATTCAAAGCACAAAAAGTTTATAGGTCTTTGCAATGTTCCTATTGGAGTTGAAAGGGGCGTAGCGGAAATATTAGGAATAGAAGGGGAAAGGGTTAGGATAGATTTTGCTGGATTAAATCACATGGTTTATGGCTTTAATGTATATATAGATGGCCAGAATAGGACTGACGAGGTATTAAATATATTTGCAAGGAATTCTGCTTCAGTAAATATGGAAAATATAGATCCTATGGAATGGGATGGAGAATTTATTAAGGCTCTTAGATTAATACCTTGTCCCTACCACAAATATTACTATAAAACTAAGGACATGCTTGGAAATGATTTAGAAAAGTTCAAAGAAGGGTGGAATAGGGCTGAAGAAGTGAAGGACATAGAAAAGGCACTGTTTGAACTTTACAAGGATGAAGCACTAAAACATAAGCCAAGGGAATTGGAAAAAAGGGGAGGAGCTTATTATTCTGATGCAGCCTGCAATCTTATAAGTTCCATATATAATGATAAGGGAGATCTACAGGTAGTCAATACTCTAAACGGAGATACGATTAAGGATTTAGATGAAAATAATGCAATTGAAATTACCTGTAAGATAACAAAAGATGGTCCTATTCCTCACAAATTCATCGATCGTTTTCCAATCCCCATAAGGGGACTTATTCACCAGATAAAGGCTTTTGAAATATTAGGAGCGGAAGCTGCAGTAGAAGGAAACTATGATAAGGCCCTTCTAGCGATGATAACCAATCCTTTAGTTGCCAACGATAAAGGGGGACGTAAAATGTTGGACGAATTGTTACAGGCACATAAAGACTATCTTCCAAATTTCTTTACTAAATAAATATAATATATAATTGTAGGAGGATATATAGTCTGTTGTAGTAGGTAATATAACTTTTAAAGGAGAGAGCAATATGGAGTTAGAAATGATAATAATGAACATTATAAACTATAGTGGTGAAGCTAGGAGCCTGTGTATGGAGGGAATATCCTATGCAAAGAAGGGAGATATAAATGCAGCAAGAATTAATATCGAGAAGGCTAATGAAAAGATTGGATGTGCACATAAAAGTCAAACTAAATTGATACAGTTAGAAGCTCAAGGGGAGAAACAAAAATTTTCTTTACTTCTAGTTCATGCTCAAGATCATTTGATGAATGCTATAACTACCAGAGATATGGCCTTGGAGTTTATAGATTTATACGAGCTAGTATATAACAGCTCAATGGTAAAGGGTGATAGGGTCAATGCGTAGATTAGGTGTATCTGTTTATCCTAATAAATCGTCTTTAGAGGAAGATAAAAGATACCTAAGCCTGGCAGCTAAATATGGATTTAAAAGGATATTTACTAATTTGATTTCAATTGATGATAATAGCTTAGGGAAATTCAAAGAAATAATAAACTATGGGCGAAGTCTTGGTATGGAGGTTATAGCGGATGTATCTCCAGAAGTGTTTAAATCCTTAGGGATATATTATTCAGATTTAAAGTTCTTTAAGGATATGAATTTAACAGGGATTAGACTGGATTTAGGCTTTACTGGAAATGAAGAAAGCATAATGTCATTTAATCCTTATGGTATAAAGATAGAGATTAATATGAGTAGCAATGTTAAGCATCTAGAAAATATCATGGCCTATGCACCAAATAAGGACAATATTATTGGCTGTCATAATTTCTATCCCCATAGGTATACTGGCTTATCTAGGAAACATTTTATTAAGACCTCTAAGGAGTTTAAAAAATATGGCCTTAGAACTGCTGCTTTTATTTCTTCACCGAATGCAACTTTTGGACCTTGGCCTATTAACGAAGGATTGCCTACATTAGAAGAGCATAGGTATCTTCCCATAGAAACCCAAGCCAAAGATCTTTTTAACACAGATCTTATAGATGACGTTATAATAGCCAACTGTTATGCATCTGAAGAAGAATTAAGGGCTTTAGGAGGTATGGATAAGGATATTCTTACATTAGAAGTAGACTTGATTGAAGAATTACCGCAGCTAGAAAGAAAGATTATCTTGGAAGAGGTCCACGTAAATAGAGGAGATATATCGGAATACCTAATCAGATCTACCCAGAGTAGGGTTAAATATAAGGATTACGATTTTAAATTGATAAATCCTAGAGATATTAAAAAAGGAGACATATTAATAGATAGTTCTTCATATGGGAATTATGCTGGGGAATTGCAAATAGCTTTAAAACCTATGAAAAATAGTGGGAGAACAAGTGTTGTGGGAAGGATAGTAGATGAAGAAGTGTTCCTATTAGATCATATAAGGCCTTGGCAAAAATTTAAATTAGAATTTTCGATATAAATCATTAGGCTAGGAATCTCAAGGTTATAGATTTTCCATAAAAGGAAGTATCTATAACCTTTTCTTAATTACATGGACAAAACGATAAATAATGTATAAAATGTAAGGGGACATAAAAAAAGAATTTTTTAGAGAGGAAGTTTATCATGCCTAAAGTATTGATTGTAGGCGGAGGAGCTGCAGGAATGATGGCTGCCATCTCTGCTAAAAATCATGGTGCAGATGTAACTTTACTTGAAAGAAATAATAGGGTAGGTAAAAAAATATTAGCCACTGGAAATGGCAGATGTAATTACACCAATATTAATCTTTCCATAGAAAATTATCATGGTAATAATCCTAAATTTGCTTATAGTTGTTTGTCACAGTTTGGAGTAGAAAAAACATTAGAATTCTTTGAAAGGCTGGGGATTACTCCAGCCATAGAGGATAATGGCAAAGTATTTCCATTATCCTTTCAAAGTTCTAGCATACTAGATGTGTTGAGATTTGAGCTTGAGGAACTCGGGGTAGAAGTTTTAACCGATGCTTTTGTTATGGATATAAAAAAGGGCAAAATGTTCAAATTGACTTTAGTAGATGGCAGAATAATATATGGAGATAGGGTTATTTTAGCTACTGGAGGCAAGGCAGCACCCAATACGGGCTCAGATGGTAATGGTTATGAGTTAGCTAAAAGGATGGGACATAGTATAGTAGATGTTTTTCCTGGCCTAGTACAGCTTAAATTGGAAGGGGATATATTTAAACAGATTGATGGAGTGAAATTTGTAGGGGTTGCAGGCCTTTATAGTGAAAATAAATTGATAAAAGAGGATAGAGGAGATATATTATTTACCAATTATGGCATATCTGGTCCCCCTATACTTCAATTGAGCAGAACTGCCTTAGAGTACTTAAAGGATAATAAGGATATAAAGTTAAAAGTATCCATAATTCATAATAAGACGAAAGAAGAACTATACGATTATCTTGTATTTAGATTTGGCTTTATGGGCAAAAAGACCATAGAAAAGGGGTTAATTGGCTTAATAAATAAAAGGTTAATTTTACCTATATTGAAAGAATTGAAAATTGACAAAGATAAGCATATTGCTTATTTAAGCAAAGAAGAAATAAGTAGATTAGCCAAGATCCTTACCGATTGGAGATTTAAAATAACTGGAAGCAAATCCTTTAAAGATGCTCAAGTTACGGCAGGTGGAGTAAATACCTATGAAATTCATAGTTCCACCATGGAGTCAAAATTAGTTAAGGGATTATATTTTGCAGGAGAAATTGTCGATATAGATGGGGATTGTGGAGGATTTAATCTACAATGGGCTTGGTCCTCAGGCTATATATCAGGGGAAAATTCAGCATATTAATAGGAGGTAGAAATGTATAAGTTATTAGGTATAGATTTAGATGGGACATTATTAAATAGCGAACATAAAATATCGGAGGGAAATAAGAAAAATATAAGGTTGTTATATAAAAAGGGTGTTAAAATAGTATTATTATCTGGAAGGGAGCCTAATTCCCTTACAGCATTTGCAAAGGAATTGGAAATCAGAGAACCTTTAGCAGGGCTTAATGGCGGAATTATTGTCGATCATACTGGTGAAAAAATACTATATGAAAAATGTTTAAGCGAAGAATCTGCTAAGAAGACTATTAGCTATGTTTATAATGAAAACATACATACTTTGGTTTTTATTAGGAACATTGTATTATCTTCTAACATTGAATTTGAGGACCTTGAAATAGTTAGAAAATACATATCAACAGATATTAAAGCCATTGATAATATTATTAGGTATATTGAGGACAATAATTTGTGGAGTAAAATCAGTAAGATTTTATTGATGGAAGAAAATCAAAATCTATTAAAACATAGAACAATCTTAAACAAGTTGACCAATGAAAACCTATCTTTAGAATTTTCTTTACCAAATTTTTTGGAGTTATTTAATAGGGATGTAAGTAAAGGCAATGCTTTGACTATAATAGGACAAATACTAAATATTAAAAGTGAAGAAATGGTCGTTATTGGAGATGGCGAAAATGATATTTCCATGTTTGAATATGCAGGAATAGGTGTAGCAATGGAAAATGCTTTAGATATAGTCAAAAATAAAGCAGATTATGTAACTTTGTCAAATGATGAAGATGGAGTTAGCCATGTAATTAGAAAGTTTTGGGATATTTAACTTAATAATATAACTAAGAAAGAAAGGCT
Organism: Tepidimicrobium xylanilyticum; assembly: GCF_900106765.1. Taxonomy (NCBI): domain Bacteria; kingdom Bacillati; phylum Bacillota; class Tissierellia; order Tissierellales; family Tepidimicrobiaceae; genus Tepidimicrobium; species Tepidimicrobium xylanilyticum. Next base: position 48,820 of record NZ_FNNG01000014.1, on the reverse strand, counting down.
GAGGACTATTTAAGATTCTCAGCCTTTCGATTTCAAAATTTTTAAAACGTTAAAAAAATAACAATTATTGACATGTTGGAACATTCTAGGTAGAATGAAATTAATATTATATATTGAAATTTTATTCATGAGAGGGGATTTTTGTGTGACTAGAGCCAATTATAGCACTAGGTTAATGGTGAGATGTGCAAAGATGTACTACGAGGATAATATGAACCAAGATGAAATATCTGAAATATTACAAGTATCAAAATCTACCGTCTCAAGAATACTTGCAGCTGCAAGGAATAAAGGGATAGTTAAAATTATTGTCGATAACCCATTAAAAGATGATTATATACAGTTAGAAAAGGAAATAGAAAGTAAATTTGGTCTAAAAGAAGTAATAATTGTAGACAGTGGCAATGATGCGAAAGAGACCAAAAGAAACTTGGGGAAGGCAGCTGCTGAATATATACAAAGAATTATGAAAGATGGTCAGATTATTGGAGTTACTTGGGGAACTACTTTAAAGGAAATTCCACAGTTTGTTGAAAACGATAGGAAGAGGAAGGTAACTTTTATTCCAATGTTAGGTGGTATCGGTGAAGCGGAAATCGATATCCATCCCAATCAGATAGCGTTACAATTAGCTAAAAAGTTCAATGCTGAGAGCAAGCTATTACATGCACCTTATCAAGTAGATAGCATGGAGAGGAAGGAAAGTTTAATTTCTGATAAGAATATTTGGGAATTTTTCAAGCTTTTTGACAATATCCATGTAGCATTGATAGGAATAGGTTCTCCTTTGCTTAATACTTCAACTCTAGTGGAAAGCGGTTATTATACTATGGAGGACATAAAGATGCTAGTTCGGCAGGGAGCAGTAGCTGACATTAGTTCCTTATTTATTGATAAGGATGGAAATGGAGATAAATTTGAGTTTAATAATAGAGTGGTTGGAATAGATTTAGAAAGGATCAAGAAAATCCCACTAACCATTGGAATTGCAGGTTCCATTGAGAAAAGGGATGCCATACTAGCAGCAATAAGAGGAAATTATATCAGGGTTTTAATAGTAGATGAAGTGGCAGCGAGGAGCATGTTGAAAGAGAATTAAGCATGCACTATTTGTGAGAAATAGAAATGAGGGATTATTAGTGGTTCATAAAGCTTTACTATTTATTTTTGGATTATGGGTTCTACAGGGAGTATTATCATACGTTCAAATTACCCATTATAGGAAAACCTTATCAAGATTAAAATACAAAGGCAAGGTACTCGTAGGACATGAAAAAGGGAAGTTTAAGCCGGGCAGTATAATTTTATTAGTAATAGATGATAATGGGATAATAATAGATGTAGAGGAAATGAAGGGTATAAGCGTATTTGATAGGTTTAGAAAAAAGGATGTTTATATTGGTAAATCTATAGATGAGTTGTCCAAAGAGTTAAAACAACAAAAGAAAGATACCATAACCACCAAAGCTATTAAAAAAGCTTTGGAGGACTTAGAATAAAGATTATATAGAAAGGAGGGTAGAGTTTAATAAAATACTTTAATTTTAAAAGGTAAAGGAGGAATTTTGATGGATGCTTTAGCAAGGGCTGCAGAATGGTTTATTGGGCTATTTCAACAAGGTGGAGAAACTTTTGTAGGGCAAGTAACAGGAATATTACCTACCTTAATAGTTTTAATTACTTTTGTAAATTCCATTGTAAAATTAGTTGGTGAGGAAAAAGTACAAAGATTGGCACAAAAAGCAACAGGAAATATATTTACTAGATATATTATATTACCGGTGTTAGCAGTATTTTTCTTAACAAACCCTATGTGCTATACTTTTGGGAAGTTTTTAGATGAAAAATATAAGCCAGCTTTTTATGATGCAGCTGTATCCTTCGTACATCCTATAACTGGATTATTCCCTCATGCTAATCCTGCAGAATTGTTTGTATATTTGGGGATAACTGAAGGTTTGAGACAATTAGGATATTCCTTAGGCGGTATAGCAATAAGGTATTTCATTGTGGGATTAATTGTAATATTTATAAGAGGAATTGTAACAGAGATTATTACTGCCAGAATGATGAAGAGACGTTATCAAGCAGAATCTTCTAAATAAGAAGGAGGGATATAATGTATAAGGCTGTAAAGATAACAAAAGGACCTGGAGGCTTTGGAGGACCTCTAGTAATTAAACCTACTAAAGAGAAAAATATTATTTTATCAGTTACTGGTGGAGGAATAAATCCTATTGCCCAATTAATTGCTGACATGACAGGTGCTGAGGCTGTTGATGGGTTTAAGACCTCTGTGCCAGATGAAAAGGTTCTATTAGCAGTAGTGGATTGTGGTGGTACAGCAAGGTGTGGAGTATATCCTAAGAAACGCATTTATACTGTAAATTTAACTCCTGTAGGACAATCTGGACCTTTGGCTAAATATATTACGGAAGATATATATGTTTCTGGTGTAAAAGAAAATAATATAACTTATGTAGATGATGAAAACATACCAGTTAATGAAACAAAAGAAAATGCTGTAAAGGAAGAAAAGAGAGTAGAATACAAGGAAGAGAATAAGAAAACTATAGAATCTAAAGGCAATATTGTGGAAAGAATAGGAAAAGGTGCTGGAAAGGCAGTCGGTATTTTCTATGCTTCTGGTAGGGAAACAATTGAATCTGTGATTAAAAATATACTACCCTTCATGGCTTTTGTTTCAATGCTCATAGGTATAATACTTAAATCAGGTATTGGCGATATTATAGCTAAAAGTGTAGCACCTTTTTCAGGGACTTTGCCTGGGTTATTGTTAATATCTATTGTTGCAGCTTTACCAGTATTATCGCCTTTACTTGGGCCAGGTGCTGTAATAGCTCAAGTAGTTGGTGTATTAATAGGAGTTGAAATAGGAAAGGGGAATATTCCTCCTCATTATGCTTTACCTGCATTATTTGCTATTAATCCACAGGTAGGTTGTGACTTTATACCTGTAGGTTTGAGTTTGGGCGAAGCTGAGCCTGAAACTGTTGAAATAGGAGTACCAGCGATACTATTCTCTAGATTGATTACTGGGCCTCTTGCAGTAATTATTGCATATTTATTTAGTTTTGGATTATTCAGTTAAACTAGTATTATTAGACTATTCAATTAAATTGGAGGGCAGCATTAATGAAATACAGAGTTGAAATTATAAAAATTGGAGAAATGGTTGAAGAACTATTGGGAGAAAAAATACTAATTTTATTTAACGCCGATGCGCCAGAGGATTTAGCAGAGATTTCAGTATTGCATACTGGATATGATCTAGTAGAAGATGTAAAGCCTGGTGATAAAGTTAAAATTGGCGATATGGAGTATACCGTCACTGGAGTAGGTAGTGAGGCAAACAAAACATTAAGAGAGTTAGGACATTGTACACTTAAATTTAATGGATTGAGCAAAACGGAATTACCGGGAGATATAAGTCTAAAGGGGCAGATACCCAATATAAAAAATGGAGATATTATATCCATATATTAATCATATATGGATAATATCTCCTAAAGAGGCAACTGGTTGAAAATCCTCTCTCCTTTGGAGAAGGATTTTCTCCTTTTATATTGTATAATAATGGAACAAAAATTTCTACTAATTATTAGATTTATTTTAATATATTGATTATTTTTATATAGTGGTATATAATGAACGTGAAATAAATATTAAATAGTGAAATAAATTTCAAATGGGAGGAATTTTATGTTAGGATTAAATGAAAAATTAAGGGAATTGGAAGCAAATAATGCCCATATAAGGGTTGCTTTAGTTGGTGCTGGTCAAATGGGCAAAGGTATGATAAGTCAGATTATGCTCATGAATGGTATGATCCCTTCTCTAGTAATAGACATCAATTTGGAAAATGCTATTCAGTCCTTTACTCTAGCAGGAATACCTAAAGAAGATATAGTAATAGCCAATACTTTGGAAGAAATAAATGTAGCTATAGAAAAGAATAAGTATGTTGTTAGTGAAAATGCTGAGTTCGCTTCTAAAGCAAATCTGGTAGATGTTGTAGTAGATGCTACTGGAGTGCCTGAAGTTGGTGCTAAGGTAGCAATGGATACCATATTCAATAAAAAACATATTGTTATGTTAAATGTAGAAACAGATGTGGTAATTGGACATATATTGAATAAATTAGCTAAAAATGCTGGCGTTGTATATACTGGAACTGCTGGTGATGAACCAGGGGCTGTTAAAGAACTTTATGATTTTGCGGATGCTTTGGGATTTGATATTGTCGCTATAGGGAAGGGGAAAAATAATCCAGTTAATTTAGAAGCTAATCCTGATAATGTTAGAGAACAAGCCTTGAAATCTGGAGTAAGTCCAAAGATGTTGACTTCCTTTAAAGATGGTACAAAGACCATGGTTGAAATGACTGCTATGGCTAATGCTACAGGATTTATTCCAGATGTAAGAGGTGGACATGGGGTAAGTGCAACAGTAAATGAATTACCCGGCATCTATAGATTAAAAGAAGACGGCGGTATATTGAATCAATATAAGATAGTTGATTATGTGAATGGGGTTGCTCCAGGAGTATTTATCATAGTTACTAGTAAATTACCACAGGTACATCATGAGATGCAGTATTTAAGTATGGGACCTGGTCCTAACTATGTATTATATAGACCATATCATTTAACTAGTTTGGAAACCCCTTTAACTGTTGCAAGGGCAGCTATTTATAACGAACCAACTATAGTACCATTAGATGGAGAACCCGTTGCTGAAACCATAACAGTTGCTAAGAGGGATTTAAAGGCTGGAGAAAGGCTAGACGGTATTGGTGGATTTACGGTATACGGCAGTATAGAGACTTACAAGAAAGCTAAAGAAGAAAGACTTCTTCCAATAGGATTAGTTAATAAGAATACAATAGTAAAAAGGGACATTAAAAAGGGTGAATATTTGACTTACGATATGGTTGAGTTGGATACAACTACCCTAATATATAAACTTAGACAATTACAAGAAGAAACCATAAAATAATCTGGTCGGTTTGACCAGATTATTTTATTATATCGGTATTTTTAGTAGCAAAAGTGGTAGAATATGTGGGCGAATTGGGGTATTTAATTATAAAAAGTGGTTTTTTATGTCGAGCAAGCACTTTAAAGCTAGTAAATTAACACTTTTGAATTTTTATAAAAAGTTGGTATGAATATTGCTTATTAATTGTAGCAAGGAGGATAGAGATGGAAGATAGGTTATTAAATATTATTGAAAAGGAGGATAAGAAAAACCCTTATACGGATTATGAACTTGCTGAACTACTTAATACTAAAAGAGAAACTATAACATCTTTGCGTAGTAGGCTTAATATTCCTAATTCAATGGAAAGAAGGAAGGAAGTACTACTCCATTTGATAAGAGACCTTATTAATGAAAATAATCGTGTGTCAGAACGCGAACTAACTAAGAAAATAAATGATTGCGGATTTAATGTTTCTAGACACACTGTAAGAATGTTGAAAAGAGAAATTTCAGAAATGGACAATATAGTTAAAGTTGCTGCTAAAGAGAAGCCTGATTTTAAAAAAACCTATAAAAAACCATTGGCTTTCGAAAATATCATTGGTTTTGATGGCAGTTTAAAGCCTGTAATAGAACAAGCAAAAGCAGCAATTATGTATCCTCCCAATGGTCTTCATACTTTAATATTAGGCCCCACTGGGGTGGGGAAGAGCGAGTTAGCTCAAGCTATGTATAATTACAAGTTAGAAATTAACAAGGGAGACCATAATTCTGAGTTTATAGTTTTTAACTGTGCTGACTATGCAGATAATCCTCAGTTACTAATATCTCAGTTATTTGGATATGTAAAGGGAGCTTTTACAGGAGCTGACGAAGACAAAGAAGGATTGGTGGAAAAGGCTGATGGAGGAGTACTTTTTTTAGATGAAATTCACAGATTACCACCAGAAGGACAGGAACTATTATTTTATTTAATTGATAGAGGGAAATTTAGGCGATTAGGCGAAACTGACAATAAGAGAACGGCAAATTTGATGATTATTGCTGCCACTACTGAAAATCCCGATTCAATATTGTTGGATAGCTTTAGAAGAAGGATACCCATGACCATAGAATTGCCTTCTTTAAGCCTAAGGCCCTTGAACGAAAGATTAGGAATGATAATAGATTTCATGAGAAGGGAAGCCAATAGAACAAAAAGTTCTATAAAAATTTCCAATGATGCATTAAAGGCATTGCTTCTTTATGACTGCCCAGGGAATATAGGGCAGTTAAGGAGTGATATACAAGTATCCTGTGCTAGGAGTTTTCTGAATCATGTTGTAAATCAAACAAGAATTATGGAGATAAGCATAAATGAATTGCCTATAAGTGCAAAAAAAGGGTTATTGAAGATTCCGAATTATCGTATGGAAATTGACAAGCTAGTTGGGAACGAAGATTTAATAGTTTATGCAGATGATGAAATAATTGAAGAAACCTTAAAAGAGGATCTTTATACCCTACCTAATGAAACTTATAGTTTTATAGAAAGAAGATATAAGGAGTTACAAAAACAAAGTATAAATGAGGAATTGATAAATTATATCATAGGTAACGAAATGGAAGAGAAACTTGAAAAATTAATGGACAAGGTGAAAAAAATTGTAAATCCTATAGATAAAAAAGACCTGTCCAATATTGTAGGAATTGAGATAATTAATGTGGTTGAAAATATAATAAAAATAGCTAAATGGAAGTTAGGAGTTAATGAGGATAGTTTATATTTTTGTTTAGCAACCCATTTAAGGGCTACGGTGGATAGAGCAAAAAAGGGAATATTCATTAAAAATCCTCAATTAAATAAGATAAAGAAAGAATATAGTAGAGAATTTGAAGTTGCAAAAGATATGGTAAATATTATAGAGCAAGAGTTGAATATAAAATTTACAGAAGATGAAATAGGTTTTATCACTATGTATTTGCAAATGACCACGTCTCAAGATAATTTAATGGAAGGACGAGTTGGAGTTGTATTGATATCTCATGGTAATGTTGCTACTGGTATGGCAGAGGTGGCTAATAGATTGTTGGGAGTAAACCATGCTAAGGCCATAGAAATGTCCTTAGATGAAAACCCAGAACAAGCTTTAAAGAGAGCTATAGATTTAGTAAAAAGAGTTGACGAAGGAAAAGGAGTCCTTCTTATGGTAGATATGGGGTCATTGGTTACTTTTGGTGATATAATTACTAAGACCACAGGAATCAAAACTAGAACCATTTCAAGAACTGATACCTTAATGGTCGTCGATGCGGTAAGACGATGCATATTACCTAATGCCAACTTGGATGAAATAGTAGAATCGCTAGTAGGAGAACCTAAATATGAAAAGAAAATGGGTGGTAAGCAGAGTTTACCAAAGCCTAAGATCATATTGACTGTTTGCATAACAGGACAGGGTTCAGCTAAGAGAATTCAAGAAATGGTTATAGATATTATTGGAGAATATAAAGAAGATGTTACCGTAATCCCAATAGGAGTTTTGGATGAGAATATTAATAATATCATAGAGGAAATTCAAAGGGATAATGAGATAATTGCAGCAGTGGGGACTATAAACCCAATGGTAAAAGATGTTCCCTATATATCTATAGAAGATATTGTGAATGGAAGTGCAGATACCAAATTAAAAAACATAATGGCAAAGGAAGTGGGATTCAAGAAAACACAAAAAAATAAAATCATAAATATGTTCCATAGAAATACCACTATATTTGATATGGATGCTATGAACAAGGAGGATACCATAAAGGAATTAGGTCATCTATTACACAAAGAAGGATATGTGTTAGAAGGTTTTATAGATGCAGCTCTTAATAGAGAACAGTTAGGGCCATCTTTTTTAAGGGAAGGTGTAGCTCTCCCCCATGCAGATCCAAGCTTTGTCGTTGAACCTCATATAGCAATAGGATTATTGAAAAATCCTATTGATTGGAGTGGGTATAAGGTTAATCTTGTACTCTTACTAGCTATTAATGATGAGTGTATGGAACTAATCTTAGAACTAAAGAGATTTTTTGAAAACGATGAAAACTACAATGAAATAATAAAAACAAAAGATTTTGAAGATATTGAAGTTTTATTTAGGAGGTCGTGAAATGAGTGACATCAAGGGATTATTTAATGAAGAATTAATAATACTAAATTTGGAAGCTAAAGACGATAAAGATGCTATTAGACAACTAGCTAATAGGCTATTTAAGGCAGGTTATGTAAAAGAATCTTTTATAGAAGCAATTATAGAACGGGAAGCTAATTATCCTACAGGGTTATCTTCCGGAGATATGGGAGTTGCTATTCCTCATACAGATGCAACTCATGTCAATAAAGCTGCATTAGCGATAGGAATTTTGAAAGAACCTGTTAAATTTCATATGATGGGAATGCCTGAAGAAAGTGTATCTGTAAACATTATTTTTATGATGGCCATAGATGAGCCAAGCAAACATTTAGAAATGTTAAAAACGCTTATGACTATATTTCAGCAAAATGATTTATTGAATAGGATGAGAAAAGCAAGGGAATTTGAGGAAATAGCCAACATATTTGAGAATGAAATATGAGCCTAAAATTTTTAAGTAATAAAATTATAAATAAATATTATTTAAGGAAAAGGAGGTATGAAAAATGAAAAAACGAATTTTAGTAGCTTGTGGGACAGGCATAGCTACTTCCACAATGGTAGCAAATAAGATACAAAGTGAAATAGCCAATAGGAATGAAGCCATAGATGTAGTTATAGATCAATGTAAGGTAGCAGAAGTTTCTTCATTGTGGAGTAATTATGACTTAATAGTTTCAACTACCCAAGTTCCATCAGATGTTAAGATACCAGTTATATCTGGATTACCTTTTTTAACAGGAATAGGACTGGATAAGGTTATTGAAGATATAATAGAAAAATTAAAATCATAATAATATTAACATGTATTTATAAGGAGGGGTAAACGTGGAATTATTAGATAAATTTGTCGACTTAGGGCCTACGGTGGTAATGCCTATAATCTTTACAATTATGGGCTTGGCCTTTGGAGTTAAATTTGGTAAAGCACTAAGGTCAGGCTTAACAGTAGCAGTAGGTTTCATAGGATTAAATTTAGTAATTGGATTATTAGGAGATACTTTAGGACCAGCTGCTCAAGCTATGGTACATAGGCTAGGTTTGGAACTGACAATAATTGATGTTGGTTGGCCAGCGGCTTCAGCTATTGCTTTTGCCTCAAAAGTTGGAGCCTTAATTATCCCATTAGGACTTGCAGTGAACCTTTTAATGCTTTTTACTAAGACTACTGAAACTATGAATATTGATATATGGAATTATTGGCATTTTGCCTTTACTGGTGCTCTAGTTGCTGGAGTTACAGGTAGAATTACTTATGGATTAATAGCTGCTGCTTTCAATATGATCATAATTATGGTTCTTGCAGATTTAACTGCTCCAATGATTGAAGAAAACTTAGGAATGCCAGGGATTTCTCTTCCCCATGGTTTTTCAGCCGCTTATGTACCAATAGCTATAGTGGTTAACAAAATTATAGATATGATACCAGGTATAAACAAAATAGATATAAGTGCAGAGGGAATGGAGAAAAAATTAGGTGTTTTTGGAGAGCCTATATTAGTAGGTACAATATTAGGAATTTTGGTAGGAGTAGCAGCAGGGTACCCAATTGGAGAAATATTGCAAATGGGAATTACATTAGGGGCAGTATTGGTTTTAATTCCTAGAATGGCAAAAATGTTGATGGAAGGTTTATTACCCATTTCAGAATCTGCTCAGCAATTTATTCAAAAAAGAACTTCTAAAGGCGGAAAAATATACATTGGGCTAGATTCTGCTATTGGGGTTGGACATCCTGTTACATTAGCTGTTTCATTAATACTAGTACCGTTGACGGTGGTTCTAGCAGCAATAATACCTGGGAATAAGGTATTGCCTTTTGCAGACTTAGCAGTTATTCCATTTGCTTTAGTAATGATTGTACCTGTAACTAAAGGTAATGTATTTAGAACAGTTATTGTAGGCTTACTTATTATTTCTCTTGGATTATTAATTGCTACTAATCTTGCACCATTGCATACCCAAATGGCAATTGATGCAAACTTTACGATGCCTGAAGGCGCATCTTTAATATCTAGCATTTGTGACGGTGCTAATCCACTAAGCTGGATATTTGCAAAGACAGGAGGACTTGACATATTAGGACTTGTTATAATGGGAGTTATTTCAATTGGATTGGCCTTGTATAATAGAAAAAGAATTTTAAAGCAAAGTAGCGATATGAAAATATAGCTCTTTCAAGGGAATTATATGATATGTTTGCTGCCTATTAGATAAATACTTTATAAATTCAAACTGATTTGAGAATGCATAGGAACTCTTTTTAGTAAGATAATAAGTATGCTGAAAAGAGTTCCTAATTTTTTAAAAAGAATAAAACATTATTGACAAATGTCAACGCTATTGACATTTGTCAATAGCGACTATATAATAATAATTGAACTAGGAAATCAATATGAAGAAAAGCGAGTGAAATATTATGGATGATAATAAAAAGAGACGATTAGCCGAGATTGCATATATGTACTATATTGACGGTATGAGTCAAAGTGAAATAGCTAGAGAATATTCTATTTCTAGGTCCATGGTATCTACTATGCTTTCGGAGGCTAGAGCAAAAGGTATAGTAAAGATACAGATTGAAGATTCAGACCTATATTGTTTAGAACTGCAAAAAAAAATGGAGCACGTATTTGGAATTAAAAAGATAATAATAATTCCGAGGTTATCAAAAAACGAAACCAACTTACTATATCAATTAGCCGATAGCTGTATAGATTATTTAAATCAAATTATAGAAGATAATATGACTATAGCTGTTTCTTGGGGAAGAACTTTATATCAGATTGCCAACAGGATAAGGTCAAAAGGCAAGAGCAATTTAACCATATCTCCATTAGTTGGCGGTATAGGCAATGAAATGAATATGTATCATTCAAATGTTATATGCGACATAATGGCCAATAATTTAGGAGGCAATTCTTTAGGATTATATGCGCCAGTTTTTGTATCTAGTAAAGAAGTAAAAGATGTTATTTTTAAAGATAAAAGCATTAATAAAGTCATTGAAACTAGCAGAAAAGCCCATATTGCTATAGTTAGCATCGGGAATATATTATCATCAGTAATGAGAGAAATTGGGACCCTTAGTGAAGAAGATGTATCTAAATTATTGGAATTAGAAGCAATAGGGGATATAAACACCATATTCATTGACAAAAATGGTAAGGTAGTTGAATCTCATTTATCAGAAAGAACTATAGCTTTAACTATAGAAGAATTAAAAAGAATACCTAAAATAATTGCTGTTGCAGGAGGAGTAGAAAAGACAGAAGCTATCCATGCAGCTTTAAAGGGTAAACTAATGGATGTACTGGTTACTGATGAAGAAGTGGCTAAGGAAATTTTAAAAAATTATGAATAATACTTATATAAAACTAGGAGGGATAAAAGATGGTGGATATAAGTAGGGATATTTTACTTGAAATGTATAAGCGTATGAATGAAGCGAGGGCTTTTGAGAACAAGGTAAGTTACTTTTTTGCTCGAGGGATGGTTCATGGAACAACCCATCTTTCCATTGGACAAGAAGCCTCAGGTATAGCTTCTTGTATGGCCTTGAGAGAAGATGATTATATCACCTCTACCCATAGGGGACATAGTCAGGTAATTGGAAAAGGTATAGATTTAAACAGAATGATGGCAGAGTTGTTAGGAAAATACACTGGTTATTGCAAAGGGAAAGGTGGCTCAATGCATATAGCTGACGTAGAAGCAGGAAACCTTGGAGCAAATGGAGTAGTGGGAGGAGGCATTGCTATAGCAGTAGGAGCAGCATTAACCCAACAGATGAAAAAGACAGGGAGACTAGTTTTGTGTTTCTTTGGCGATGGTGCTACTAACGAAGGAAGCTTTCATGAATCACTTAATTTAGCATCCGTATGGAAATTGCCAGTAATATTTTTCTGTGAAAATAACTTCTATGGTATGAGCGTTCCTCAAAGTAAATCCATGAATATTAAAAACATAGCAGATAGGGCTAAGTCCTATGGTATGCCTGGGTATACCATAGATGGTAATGATGCTATAGAAGTATATAAAACAGTAAAGGAAGTAGCTGAGTACGTACGAAGTGGAAACGGTCCGGTTTTAATAGAAAGTAGAACTTACAGGTGGCTAGGCCATTCGAAATCTGATGCCCAAGTATATAGGACTAAGGAAGAAATTGAAGAATGGAAAGCTAAATGCCCTATAAAACGATTAAGGAATTGTTTGTTGGAAAACAAAATTGCAACTGAAGAAGAATTGGACAAGATTGAAAAGAAAGCTGTAGATGATATTGAAAAGGCTGTAGAATTTGCCAATGAAAGTCCTGAACCACCATTGGAAATTTTAACTGAAGATGTATATGCTTAAAGGAGGGGAATTTTATGATGGAAATGAAGGAAATGACATATAAGGATGCCATAAATCTTGCTATGCGTGAAGAAATGAGAAAAGATGAGAATGTATTTTTAATGGGAGAAGACGTTGGGATTTATGGAGGAGCTTTTGGAGTATCTGTTGGAATGATTGAAGAATTTGGAGAAGAAAGGGTTAGAGACACTCCCATTTCAGAAGCTGCTATAACTGGTGCAGCAGCTGGAGCTGCTGTTACAGGGATGAGACCTATAGTTGAAATAATGTTTATGGATTTTACTACTATTGCCATGGATGCTTTGGTCAATCAAGCAGCTAAAATGAGATATATGTTTGGAGGAAAGGCCAAGGTCCCAATGACCTTAAGGTGCCCAGGTGGATCTGGAACTGGAGCTGCAGCACAACATTCCCAAAGTCTAGAAGCTTGGTTTTGTCATATACCTGGATTAAAGGTAGTAGTACCTGGCACACCAGCAGATGCTAAGGGGCTGTTAAAAGCAGCTATTAGGGACGATAATCCAGTAGTATTTGTTGAACAAAAAACTCTTTATAAAGAAAAGGGAATGGTTCCATTAGATGATGATTTCATTATACCCTTAGGGAAAGGGGAAATAAAAAAGGAAGGTAAAGATGTAACGGTAGTAACCTATGGTAGAATGCTTCCAAGAGTCCTTAAAGTAGCAGAAGAACTTGAAAACGAAGGAATTAGTGTAGAGGTAGTTGACCCTAGAACCTTAGTGCCTTTAGACAAAGAATTGATAATAAATTCAGTTATCAAGACAGGAAAAGTGGTTTTGGTTAATGAAGCTTGTAAAACTGGTGGGTATATCGGCGAGATTGCAGCTATGATTGCTGAGAGCGAGGCTTTTGATTATTTAGATGCTCCAATTGTTAGATTGGCTGGCTTAGATATACCAATACCATATAATCCAAAGTTAGAGGCAGCAGCAGTACCAAGTGAAGAACAGATTAGGGCTGGAATACTGAAGGTAATGAATAGGTAAAGGTGGTGAATTATATGGTAACGGAAGTAATAATGCCCAAAGCAGGCATGGATATGAGGGAAGGCCAAATAATTAAATGGAGAAAAAAAGAAGGAGACTACGTTGAGGCAGGCGAAGTTCTTTTGGAAATAATGACCGATAAGGTTAATATGGAAGTAGAAGCGGAAACTTCCGGATATCTGCTAAAAATACTTTATGAAGAAGGAGCCAAGGTGCCTGTAATAACCACTATTGCATATATTGGCGATAAAGGGGAAGATATACCTGAAATAAAAGAAAAAGCAGAAATACCATCAGAACAGGAAAAACCTTCTGTTGAAAATGAGCTAATTCAGGAAGAAAGTAGGACAGTCTCCGAGGCTATAGTTGAAACTGGCAAAGTAAGGGCAACTCCATCAGCAAGGAGGATTGCTAGAGAGAGAAATATAGATTTAACTAAGATAAAAGGGACAGGGCCCAAGGGAAGAATTCAAAGGGCTGACGTTGAAAGCTATAAAGAAGATTTATTCAAGATTACACCTTTAGCAAAGAGAATTTCAGAAATTGAAGGAATAAATTTAGAAACTATAGAAGGCAGCGGACATGATGGTAAGATCTTAAAAGAAGATGTAATAAAAGCTTTAGGAGGCAAAGGAGTAGGATCCTTTGAAGATTATGATGTTCTAGATGAAACAGGGACAGAGATCATTCCTATGTCCAATGTAAGAAAGATAATTGCCGAAAGGATGACTGAAAGCTACTTTTCAGCACCAACCTTTACTTTGAATATAGAAGTAAACATGAGAAAGGCTATTAAGCTACGTGAAGATGTAAAAGATATAATATTAAAGGAAACAGGCAAAAAGGCAACAATAAATGACATAATACTATTAACTACCAGCAGGGCATTAATGAAGCATCCTTTCATTAATAGCAGTCTATCAGGAGACAATATAATACTCCATAAATATGTAAATCTTGCCTTTGCTATTGGATTGGAAGATGGTCTATTAACACCTGTTATAAAGGATGCTCATGAAATGAGCTTATCTGAAATAGTTGCGTCAGCAAAGGATTTACAGGAAAGGGCTTTGAATAGGAAATTAACTCCAGATGAATTGCAAGGCAGTACTTTTACTGTTAGCAATTTAGGTATGTTTGGTATCACATATTTCAATCCTATTATCAATCCACCTAATACAGCCATATTAGGAGTAAGTGCAATAGTTGATAAGCTAGTAAAAATTGACGAAGAAATAACTACAATACCAGTTATGAATTTAAGCCTGACTTTAGACCATAGGGTTATTGATGGAGTTATAGGAGCTAAGTTCTTGCAAGAGTTGAAATATTTATTGGAAAACCCATTATCTATGTTAATTTAAGTTTATTTATAGAGGAGCGATGTTTGTATGGCTACGGAAGTAATAATGCCCAAAGCAGGCATGGATATGAAGGAAGGCCAGATAATTAAATGGAAGAAAAAAGAAGGGGACTACGTTGAGGCTGGCGAAGTTCTTTTAGAAATAATGACCGATAAGGTTAATATGGAAGTAGAGGCTGAAACTTCCGGATATCTATTAAAAATACTTTATGGAGAAGGAGCTAAAGTACCTGTAATAACCACAATAGCGTATATAGGTGAAAAAGGAGAAGAAGTTCCTGAGCAATTAAGTGAAGGAAAAGAAAGAATGAAGGTAGAAGTATTAGAAAAAGAGGGAAAGGAAATCATTAAATTTAATGATAAAACCTATGATGTAATAGTCATTGGTGGAGGACCAGCGGGCTATGTGGCAGCTATAAAAGCAGCTCAACTAGGTGGGAAGGTGGCTTTAGTTGAGAAGGGTGCTTTTGGAGGAGTTTGCCTAAATAAAGGATGTATTCCTACTAAGACTTATTTGAAAAATGCAGAAATTATTGAAGAATTGAAAAACGGAGAGAGAAGGGGAATAACAGTTGGAAGTAGTATTAATATGGATTTGAAAAAGTTGATCCAATATAAAAATGAAGTAGTAATGACACTTGTCAATGGGGTTGTGGGATTGTTAAAGAACCACCAAATAGATATATATAAGGGTGTTGGTCGTATTTCAAAGAATAAGAAGGTACTAGTAGACGATAAGGAGATTTTGGAAGGAAATAAGATTATAGTAGCTGGAGGTTCTAAGGTTGCTAAAATTAATATACCCGGTATAGAAAATCCTTTGGTTTTGACCAGTGATGAAATATTCAATTTAACGGAAGTACCAGGCCACTTAGCTGTAATAGGTGGTGGTGTAATCGGAATAGAGTTAGGATTAGCCTTCAGTAGCTTTGGCTCTGAAGTAACTATAATTGAAAAAATGGATAGGCTAGTTCCCAACATGGACCAGGATATTTCCATATTTATGAAAGAATTAATGGAAGAAAGGGGAATAAGAGTATTAACATCAGCAGAATTAACGGAAATTAAAGAGGAAAACAATCGACTTGTTTTAAGAATAGTTGGAAAAGAAGATGTAGTTGCTGATAAAGCACTGTTATCTATCGGAAGGGTTCCAGATATGGAAGCTTTAGGTGAATTGAATTTTGAAATGGAAAGAGGAAGAATTAAAGTAAACGATTATATGGAAACAAGTATAGAGGGAATATATGCACCAGGAGATATTAACGGAATGAAGATGTTAGCCCATGCAGCATCTAAGATGGGTGAAATAGCTGCAATAAATGCCATGAGTGAAAGGGTTAAGATAAACTTAAAGAATACTCCACAAGCTATATATACTGTACCTGAAGCTGCTAGTGTGGGTTTAACTGAAGAAGAAGCTAGACAAAAATATGATATTAAGGTAGGAAGATTCAATTTTGTAGGGAATGGTCGAGCTTTAGCATCTGGCAGCACTAGAGGATTTGTAAAAGTGATTAGCGACAAAAGATATGGAGAAATATTAGGTGTACACATTGTAGGGCCAGGAGCTGCAGAAATGATAAATGAAGCTGCTGCTTTAATGGAAATGGAAATTACAGTCCACGAGGTAGGCCAGATTATCCACGGTCATCCAACCTATTCAGAAGCTTTAGTTGAGGCTTGTGCCGATTGTTTAGGAAAGGCTATTCACTTACCTAAAATGTAACATGGAGAGTCATACTTAAAACAGGGAATTTGATTCCCTGTTTTAAAATTACATATTGAAAGTATAGGGAATGATTTACAATTAATGCAATATCTATTAAAATATTATTATATTATTTAATAAATATTTAGAGGAGGTTACGGGATGATTTATATTAGAAATGATGATAACAGGCCTCAATTCAATTTAGCTTTAGAACAATATGTTTTCGATAATTTAGATCAATTTGATGAGATCTTTTTATTGTGGATAAATGAGCCTTCCATAATTGTTGGGAAGCATCAGAATACTATACAGGAGATAAATCTAGATTATGTAAGAGAAAACAATATAAACGTGGTTAGAAGGCTTTCAGGTGGTGGAGCAGTATATCATGATTATGGTAATTTGAATTATACAATAATATCTAAAAGCAAGGACACATCTGCTTTTAATTTTGAAGCCTTTACTAAACCGGTAATAGAGGTATTGGCAAAGCTGGGAATAAAAGCTGAGTTTACTGGAAGAAATGATATAACCATAGATGGTAAAAAGTTTTGTGGAAATGCACAGTATATGAAAAAAGGCAAAGTGCTTCATCATGGAGCCATGTTGTTCGATACGGATTTAGAGGTTTTAGAAAAGGCATTGAAAGTATCAAAGGATAAGATAGAATCTAAAGGCGTTAAATCCGTTAGAAGCAGGGTAACCAACATTAAAGATCATTTAAAGGAAGACATAACCATAGAAGATTTTAAACAGCTTTTACTAGAGCACATGTTTAAAGGGAATAAGGAAATTAAAGAGTATAAGTTAACGGAAGAAGACTATGCTAATATAAATAAATTAATGGAAGAAAGATATGCTACCTGGGAATGGAATTTTGGAAGCTCTCCAGATTTCAATATCGAAAAATCTAGAAGGTTTTCTTCTGGAAAAGTTGAAACTAAAATTGATGTACAGGAAGGCATTATAAAAGGCATTAAATTCTATGGTGACTTCTTTGGTAGTGGAGAAATATCCGATGTAGAGAATAAATTAGTTGGTATCAGGTATAAAGAGGACGAGATTTCCAGCATATTGGATACAATAGATATAGGTTATTATTTTTCAGGAATGACAAAAGATGATATAATGACTTGTATAATATAATTAGCTTGACAAAGGGCTGGTAATTCTATATATTAATAAACAAAATAAATAAATTTTACTATGACGAGGAGAGTAGTAAAAGGAATTTATTATACAGAGAAATAATCCTTGGC
This sequence comes from Tepidimicrobium xylanilyticum, assembly GCF_900106765.1. Taxonomy (NCBI): domain Bacteria; kingdom Bacillati; phylum Bacillota; class Tissierellia; order Tissierellales; family Tepidimicrobiaceae; genus Tepidimicrobium; species Tepidimicrobium xylanilyticum. The sequence continues at coordinate 30,956 of NZ_FNNG01000014.1, read as the reverse complement.
TGAGAGATTATTAATAAGCCTTTTACGAAGATCACCTCTGAGTATAATACCTGAATTTTAGTAGGGTATTACGCTATTAGCGTTAACTAAAATGAGTGATAGGGTATTATTTTACCCTATAATTTGGGTGGTACCGCGGAAATCCGTCCCTAAGCATATGCTTAGGGATTTTTATTTAGACTAAATTAAGAAAGGATGAAAAAGGTGAAAAGGTTTAAAGAGTTATCAAATGAGCCAGTAAGCAAAAGAGAGCAGGAGATTTCAAAATACTGGGAACAGATTGACCTTCTTCATAAGTCTGTAGAGACTAGAGATGAAAACAAACCCTATATTTTCTATGAAGGACCTCCAACAGCCAACGGGAAGCCTGGAATTCACCATGTAATGTCTAGAACATTAAAAGATTTAGTTTGTAGATATAAGACTATGGAAGGATATCGAGTCAAGAGGAAGGCTGGATGGGATACCCACGGTCTTCCAGTGGAAATAGAAGTGGAAAAACAATTAAATTTGAAAAACAAACGAGAAATAGAGGAATATGGAATTGAGAAGTTTAACAAAAAGTGTAAAGAATCCGTATTCCAATATGAAAAGCTCTGGAGAGAGATGACCAATAGAATGGGCTACGAAATCGATATGGATGACCCCTATATTACTTTGGAAGATGATTATATAGAATCCGTTTGGTGGATTTTAGATAAATTTTTTAAAGAGGGGCTAATCTATGAAGGCCACAAGATACTGCCCTATTGTTCTCGATGTGGCACTGGGCTGGCTTCCCACGAGGTAGCACAGGGCTATGAAGAGGTAAAAACGGATACAGTTATAGTTAAATTTAAACGAAAGGATAAGGATGAATATTTCTTAGCTTGGACTACCACACCTTGGACTTTGCCTAGCAACGTATGTCTTACCGTTAATCCAGAGGAGGTTTATGTAAAGGTAAGACAAAATGATGAGGTATACTATGTAAGCAAAGTATTAGCAAATAGGGTTTTAGGAGAAGATTATGAAGTATTAGAAGAGTTGAAGGGTAAAGGCCTTGAATACGTAGAATACGAACAATTAATCCCCTTTATGAAGGTACAGGAGGGCAAAAAAGCTTTCTTCATCACATTAGGAGATTATGTAACTACAGAGGATGGTACTGGAATCGTTCATTCAGCCCCAGCCTTTGGAGAGGATGACTATAATACAGGGGTAAGGTATGGCTTGCCAGTATTACAACCAGTAGATGATGAGGGTAAATTTACCGATACCATTTGGAAGGGTAAATTTGTTATGGATGCGGATCCAGACATAATAAAATGGTTAAGAGAAAATGGTAAGCTTTACAAGAAGGAGAGAATAGCCCATAATTATCCTCATTGTTGGAGATGCCATACACCGCTACTATACTATGCAAAACCTAGCTGGTATATTGAAATAACAAAATTAAAAGATCAATTAATAAAGAACAATAATGAAGTAAATTGGTATCCAGATTTTGTAGGGGAAAAAAGGTTTGGCAATTGGTTGGAGAACCTTAACGACTGGGCTATTTCGAGAAGCAGATATTGGGGAACGCCTCTACCAATTTGGAGATGTGAAGACTGTGGTCATATTACAAGTGTAGGTTCTAAACGTGAAATGATAGAAAGGGCAATAGAGGATATTGATGAATCCATAGAACTCCATAGGCCCTATGTGGATAAGGTCCACTTTAAGTGCGAGAAGTGTAATGGAATTATGAATAGGGAATTGGATGTAATCGATGTATGGTTTGATAGTGGTGCAATGCCTTTTGCCCAACACCATTATCCTTTTGAAAACAAGGAAAACTTTGATAAATTGTTTCCTGCAGACTTTATCTGTGAGGGAATAGACCAGACGAGAGGATGGTTTTATTCCTTAATAGCTATTTCTACCTTTGTAACGGGGAAATCTCCTTTTAAAAATGTGTTGGTGAACGATTTAATATTGGATAAAGACGGTAAGAAGATGTCTAAATCAAGAGGAAATACCGTAGACCCCTTTGAATTATTCGAAAAATATGGAGCTGATGCACTAAGATGGTATCTAATCTATGTATCACCTCCATGGACTCCAACTAAGTTTGATGAAGATGGGCTTAGAGAGATAGAAAGCAAATTCTTTAGGAGTATAAGAAATGTATACAATTTCTTCTCCTTGTATGCTAATACGGACGATATAGACCCAAGGGAATTTTTCGTAGAATATGAACAGAGGGAAGAGATAGATAGATGGATCCTGTCGAAATACAATAGCCTAATAAAACAAGTAAGAGAAGATATGGATAAATTCGAATTAACTAGAGTAGTGAGATCTATCCAAGAATTTGTCATAGAGGACCTTTCTAATTGGTATATTAGACGTTCCAGAAGACGCTTCTGGTCCACTGAACTAGATGATGATAAAAAGGCTGTATATAATACCACCTATGAAATATTAGTAGGTATTAGCAGGATGATAGCACCCTTTGTGCCCTTTATAGCTGAAGAGCTATACAGAAATTTGACAAACAATGAGTCTGTTCATTTAGATTACTATCCTGACTGTAATGAAGGGCTAATAGATTTAGAATTAGAGGAAAAAATGGATTTAGTTAGGGATTTAGTAAGGTTAGGAAGGGCTTCAAGGGAAGCTGTTAGAATAAAAGTACGTCAACCTATAAAAGAGATATTGATAGACGGAAAATATGAAAATAAGATTAAAGGTTTAGTTCCGCTAATAAAGGAAGAATTAAACGTAAAAGAAGTTGTATTTGAAAAGAATTTAAGTCAGTTCATGGATTTTTCCTTGAAACCTAATTTTAAGGTTGCAGGTCCGGTTTTAGGTTCCAAGATAAAATCCTTTGGGAAGGCTTTAAATGAGCTCGATTCTCATGAGGTGGTAGAAAAATTAGAATCAGGGGAAAAGTTAGTTTTGAATTTGGATGGAGAGGAAGTAGAGATAGATAAGGATTATGTAATGGTTACCATAACTGCTAAGGAAGGCTTTGATGTAGCAATGGAAAACAACCTATTTGTTATATTAGATACTACTCTTACTAAGGATTTAATCAATGAAGGGTATGCAAGGGAATTCATTTCCAAAGTGCAGCAGATGAGAAAGAACAATGGCTATGAGGTGTTGGATAGGATCAACATCTATTATGATGGAGATGACGAAATAGAAGAAGCAGTAAGGCTATTTGAAGATTATATTAAGGAGGAAACCTTAGCAGCATCCATCACTAGAGTAAAAGACGACTCTTTTGAAAAACAGGATCTAAATGGACATATGACAGGAATAAAATTGGAAAAGTGTTAATCAGAATAGGGGATAGTCTTAAGTGAAAGGGACTATCCCTTTTCTGTACTTAAATGAGCATGCAGAGGATTTGGTTTAGTTTTTAAAAGGTGGTGCTATAAATATGATGAAAATTAAAAATTTAATAAGGAACGTAAGTATCGGTGATGTCATATTCGTACTCTACATCCATTTTAACATTTGTCATCTTTGAAGGGGCAGTAGCTTTAGCATTGTATTTAAAGTTCCATACATTAGCAACTTTTAAATTATCCTCTACTGTGATATAATAATGTCCACTACTACTACTTGAGACTTTCGATTCATACCAATGTTCGGTTTGAGAACACATTATCCAATGGTGAACATTCCCTTGGGAGGGAGTTTGTCTAGCAGAAGTTGTCACACTCCTAACAATTGCCTTATTTGGGATAGAGGTATCATTTCTAAGATCTAATGTCAGGACATTTGAGTCTACCCCGTTAGGGTCATAATTTTTATTTCCTGGATTAGTAGCCGTTCCTGGGAAATTGAAGGTTTTATGACCAGTTCTTATTCGGTCCTCAAAGGATACTGTGAAATACATATCCCCCTCATAATTACCTCTTGTAACTTTTACATAAAATTTCTGTCTAATCTTAATAGGATCACATTTAGCGTAGATAAATGGGACATATCCTGGTTTTACAGGGTTATTTCTAGTGTCTATCAATTGCCCTGCTTCATCATAAATTGTAATCTCCATTCCCCAGTATTCATCTCTATAAGTTGACTGAGCCATTATTCTTTCTCCAGAATCAGCAGTGAAGGAAAAATAAGCTTCATTTTCGCCTGCAGGTAAAATTGCTGTTCCGTACTTATATTTCCAATACCCAAAATTATAGGCAGTTTCAAAAGAATTGTTTCCAGTTATGGGATCGGAAGCATAACTCTTATTCATAGGTATGCAGGTTAATAAGAAAAATGTCATTATTAATAAAATGGCTGATTTAATTAGATTTTTCTTTTTTAACATAAATACCCCTCCTTTATGGAAAATTATAACATGGTATCCAGTACATGTCAATGTGTTTTTATAATTGAAAAATATTAAATACTCAAATATTTTATATTCAAAAATCAAAAAAAAGTAAATGAATAAATTTCCATGCCGATAACAAATATAGAAAAATATAGGAGGGATAGAGATGAGAATTGATGGCATTGGAATAAACAATGCATATGATTACTATAGTAAGAACAACATAGATGAAGATGCTTCCAAAACGAAGATAAAAAGTAGAAACCAATATTATGGTAGGGAAGAAGAATTAAAGAGAATGGCTGAAGAGAAATATTATAGACTTTATCAGGAAACCAAACATATGTCAAAACAGGAAAGAATAAGATATATACAACGGAGATATTTTGATCCCAGTGCACCTCATTATATTCATGGATTAACATCGCAGCAAAGAAGTTATTGTTATCAAATTGAGAGAGACTATACCGAAGAAAGAGGTTTGGGCAGTTGGAGTATATATGATCCCATATATGAGGGTATTAGACCTGCAAATGGATTTGTAGAAAGCGAAAAAAGAAAACTTCATAATAGGAATATGATAAATCAGCAGATTCAAAATATATTAGAAAAAAACAATATTAAAATTCCTCTAGGGCAAAGGTTAACTTTTTCTGTAGATCCATTTAATTATATAATAACCGTAGAAGGGCTTAAGGATAAAAAAATGAAGAGTTTAATAGAAGCAGTATTAAATGAAGGTAATAACGGAAGAGAATTATTTTACCATATATCACAGACCTTAAGAGCTGATTCACCACAGAAAACAAAAGATATATATGAAAAGTACTTGCTAATGAGGGAAATAAAGAAATACACAGGATTAAATATAAATGACCTTAAAGTGAAGAATGGGAAATTTATAACAGAAGATGGACGAGATCTGATCGATATATATAGAAATGGGGTTAGGAATGCTAAGTATGTAGACGATTATCATAAAGGCTCCATAATATCCTTTTATGTTTCCTTATTAAATAAATATGCCGAAAAAGGTGTAAACTCTGTTCCAGACATGGTTTTAAAAATAGACTGGCAAGATGGCAGCTTAATGGATAGAGATACGGTTTATGGATATGGGAAGGGACAAGATGGGTGGATAAAAGATTTAGAAGCCAGATTAGGATAAGATGGAGAAAAAGTAAGAATAGAAAAGTATTATGAAATGGTTATAGAGTTTTAGATAGCATACATTTATTATGGTGGAGATGATGAAATAGGAGAAACAGTAAAGCTGTTTCAAGATTATATCAAATTGGAAAAAGGCAGGATAAATAAGAGAGCCTAGTAGGCTCTCTTTCTACATTCCTAGTACTTCCTTTAATTTTTCTATAAAGGTCCTATTTTCTTCCATAGTGCCTACGGAAACTCTAATCCAAGTACCGCCCATAGGTCTAATTATAACTCCTCTTTTCTGAAGCTCAACAAATACTTCTTGGGCATCTTTTCCTACGTTTACATAAATATGGTTGGCTTCCGATGGTGGGAATTCAAGATTCATATTCTTAAATTGATCGTATAAATAGTTTTTACCTTCTAGATTTAAATTATATATTCTTTCTAAAAATTCATCATCTTTTAAGGCAGCAATGGCTGCTATTTGAGCCAAGGAATTCACGTTAAAAGGACCTCTTACCTTATTTATATTTTCTATTATTTTTTTACTTCCAATAGCATAAGCCACCCTTAATCCAGCCAATCCATAAGCTTTTGAGAAGGTTCTCATTACAAGAATATTTGGGTATTTTTTAACGAATTCAATGCTATTTTTAGGATAATCATCTCGAGTTACATATTCCCTGTAGGCTTCATCATAAACTATTAATATGTTTTCTGGGACTTTTTCGAAGAAATCCATTAGTTCCTTTTCTGTAACTATAGTTCCAGTAGGATTATTGGGATTGCATATCCAAATAAGTTTAGTTCTATTAGTTATATTATTTAATATTCCGTTTAAATCAAAGGTGAAGTTTTTTAGGGGAACAACTATAGGGGTTCCTCCCATCATCTTAGTTGTGGATATGTATCTTGGGAAAGTAATATCTGCAGTTATGGCCTCATCTCCTGGAGATATAACCGTTTTAGCTATTAAATCTATCATTTCATCTGCTCCACTGGAGGGTAGTATGTTATCAACATCTATATCCAATTTTTCAGAAAGGGCTTCTTTAAGGTTTGTAGCATTGCCATCAGGATAAAGGGCTAAATTATCCAAAGATTTCATTAGTATTTCCTTTACCTTTTCAGAAAACCCTAAAGGATTTTCATTGGAAGCCAATTTAATTACATTTTTGATTCCAAATTCCTTCATAACACTTTCAATAGGCTTTCCTGGGACATAAGGCTTTAAGTCCCTTAGTTCTTTTCTAAAGGCTATTGACATTAGAACAACTCCTCTCATTTATATTCTATTTATAGTATATCATGTATAATTTTACTGACAATAAAAAACACTATGACAAACAATAGATTCATGATATAATCTAAAAGGATAGGTATAAATTTTGTTTGAAAGGTTTTATAATATAAAATCTTTGATTATAAATAACAAATATGCTGGTTAAGGGGGAAAGTTATTCATGAAGGTATATCAAACTAATGAAATTAGGAACTTAAGCTTAGTTGGGCACAGCGGTAGTGGAAAGACAACTTTAACTGAAGCAATACTATTTGTTACAGGCATAACCAAAAGGCAAGGTAGAGTAGATGACGGAAATACTGTATCGGATTTTGATAAGGAAGAGATTGCAAGAAAGGTTTCAATTGCAACTGCAGCAATTCCTGTGGAATGGGGGAATATTAAATATAATTTTTTAGATACTCCTGGTTATTTTGATTTCGTGGGGGAAATGTACGGCGCTTTAAGAGCAAGTGAATCTGCAGTAATAATTTTAGATGCTTCTTCAGGAGTGGAAGTAGGAACAGAAAAGTCATGGAAATATTTAGAAGAGAAAAAAATTCCCAGAATCATATTCGTTAATAAGATGGATAAGGAAAATGTAGAGTTTGAAAAGGTTTTAAATGAAATTCAAGAGCAATTTGGAGATAAGGTAGTGCCATTTACTTTACCTATTGGGCAGGCGGAAAGCTTTAAGGGAGTAGTTAATGTAATCGATGAGACAGCTTTTGAATATAACGGAAAAGATTCAAAGAAAGTAGATGTACCGGCGGATATTCAAGGAGAAATTGAATCCATAAAGGAAATGCTAATGGAAAGAATTGCAGAAACAGACGAAGAATTGATGGAAAAATACTTTGAAGGTGAAGAATTTACTGAGAGTGAAATCAAAAAAGGTTTAAGGCTATCCATAACAAATGGTGATTTGGTACCTCTATTGGTTGGCTCAGCAGAAAAGGCCATGGGAATTGATCAATTGTTGAGTATTGTAAAGGATTACTTACCAAATCCTGCTGAAGTAGGATCTTATACTGGTTACAAGGGTGAAGAAAAAGTTGAAAGAAAAGTAGACGTTAATGAGCCTTTCTCAGCTATAGTCTTTAAAACCATTGTAGACCCATTCGTTGGAAAATTATCCTTATTCAAGGTATTATCTGGCAAGATTACCAAAGATCAAGATATTTATAACTCAAGCAAGGATAAAACCGAAAAATTAAGTGGTTTATTTGTACTTAGAGGTAAGAACCAAATAGAGGTATCTGAAGTAGGAGCTGGGGATATTGGAGCTACTTCTAAATTACAGATAACTCAAACTGGAGACAGTATTTGTTCAAAAGCTGACCCAACCACATATGATAGAATAGAATATCCACAACCTACATTATATTTAGCTGTTGAACCAAAAGCTAAAGGTGATGAAGAAAAGATAAGTGCCTCCTTACAGAGATTGACTGAAGAAGACCCAACTTTTGTAATAGAAAGAAACTCAGAAACAAAACAATTATTAATCGGCGGACAAGGCAATACACAGTTGTCAGTTATAATAGATAAATTGAAAAATACTTTTGGAGTAGAGGTTAATTTAACCAAACCTAAGGTTGCTTATAGGGAAACCATAAAAGGAACTGCTAGCGTTCAAGGAAAGCATAAAAAGCAATCTGGTGGTGCAGGTCAATACGGAGATGTTCATATAAGGTTTGAACCATGTGAAGAAGAATTTGTATTTGCAGAAGAGGTATTTGGAGGAGCTGTACCTAAAAACTTCTTCCCAGCAGTTGAAAAGGGATTAAGAGAGTCCCTAGAAGAAGGAGTGTTGGCAGGATATCCAGTAGTTAATATAAAGGCTACATTATTTGATGGATCTTACCATCCAGTAGATTCTAACGAAATGGCCTTTAAGATAGCCGCATCCCTTGCATTTAAGAAGGGTATGGAACAAGCTAATCCAGTATTACTAGAGCCTATTATGAGAGTTGAAATATTAGTTCCTGAAGAATACATGGGTGATATAATGGGTGATATGAATAAGCGTAGAGGTAGAATATTAGGTATGGAACCTCAACCAGATGGTACTCAATTGGTTATAGCAGAAGCACCTCAAGCTGAATTGTTCGAATATGCCATAGATTTAAGGAGTATGACTCAAGCTAGAGGAAGCTTCACCATGGAATTTGTAAGATATGAAGAAGTTCCAGCTAATATTGCAGAAAAAATCATTGAAGAAGCCAAATCTAAAAAGGAATAGGGATTGATCATAAAAAGTTCGATTGTTCTCAATCGAGCTTTTTATCTTTATACGTATATAATCTAAGAATGATAAAATAAATTTTGGGTATAATAGATATGATAGTGTAATAATAGGGACTAATTGAAACAAAAAAAAGGTTTAAAAATAGAATAAATTGGTGTATAATATATATCAAAGGGCAAAGATAGTCAAAGTCAAAGAGGTGATGATATGCCACGTTTAAGCAATATCATTGAACGCTTCATTAAGGAAATGTTGGAGGAGGCGGAAAATGGGGTTATAGAGATAGGGAGAAACGAATTAGCAGAACAGTTTGGCTGTGCCCCTTCGCAAATAAACTATGTATTAACTACTAGATTTACCCCCCATAAGGGCTATTATATTGAGAGTAGAAGAGGTGGAGGGGGATATATTAAGATAATGAAAGTTGGAATTGAAGATGAAGATATAAAGGATTTGATAATCAATGTTATAGGAGATGCTATAACTAAAAACAAAGCTCAACATTTGATTGAAAATTTAAGAGAGGAAGATATAATATCAAAGAGAGAAGAAAAGTTGATGAAAGCTGCTATAGAAGATACTGCTTTAGCTAGGGTTACTGCAGAAAGAAACAATTTAAGGGCAGATATACTGAAAAATATGCTACTTATCATATTAGATAGCTGGAGGTGAGAAAATGTTATGCGATATTTGTAAAAAAAAGGAGGCTACCGTTCATTATACTAAAATAATAGGCGGTGAGATAGAGGAATTACATTTATGTGATGAATGCTCTAAAAATCACAGTGAACTTGAATTCGATTCCAGTTTTTCATTCCATAAGTTATTAGCAGGATTAATAGATAATATACAGGGTGAGGCCACAAGAAAGAAGACTGAGGAATATAGTTGTCCTTTTTGCGGGTTAAGTTATACTCAATTTAGACAAACAGGCAAATTTGGCTGTTCTAAATGTTATGAAACCTTTAAATCCAATTTAATTCCTCTATTTAAGGGGATTCATGGTCATACTAAGCATGTTGGGAAAGTTCCAAAAAGAGCAAATGAAAATTTAGCCAAGGAAAGGAAAATACAAAGTCTAAAAGCTGAAATGGAAAAGCTAGTAGCAAAGGAAGCCTTTGAGGAAGCAGCTATTATAAGAGATCAGATTAGGAAACTGGAAAAAGAACTGGGGAATTAAAGGAGGTGTGGCAAGTGGTAAAATGGGTAGATGGATTTGCTTGTGAGGATGATGTGGTAGTAAGCACCCGAATTCGGTTAGCTCGAAATTTAAAAGATTACAGGTTTCCTCAAAAGATGAATATGGAAGAGTCGGAAAAGCTTACTCAGGATATATTGAATGTGATGAAGGACATTACTGGAAATATGAATTATAAATTTATTAGAATCAACAATTTAACTCCAATTGAAAGGGTAGTCTATATTGAAGAACACTTAATTAGCCCCGGGCTAATACAAAGGCCTGATTATAGTAGTTTTTTATTAAGAGATGATGAAAACATAACTATTATGATAAATGAAGAGGATCATCTGCGAATACAAGCTTTGCTTCCTGGTTTGAATTTTGGGAAGGCATGGCAGATTATCAGTGAAGTAGATGATTTTCTAGAAAGCTTTTTAGACTATGCTTTTCACCAGGAATTTGGCTATTTAACAGCATGTCCTACTAATACTGGTACTGGCCTTAGGGCTTCAGTTATGGTTCACTTGCCTTCATTGACTGCTACTGGACATATTAACAATTTTATTAATAGCTTAAATAAGATTGGGCTAGCTGTTAGAGGTATTTATGGAGAGGGAACTGAGACTGTTGGGAATCTATTTCAAATATCTAATCAGATGACTTTAGGTCAAGGGGAAGAAGAGATAATAAGGATATTAGAAAATATAGTTAATCAAATTTTGGAAAGAGAAAGGAATGCAAGAAGGAATTTAATAGAAAATAGGAAGTACGAAGTAGAAGATAGGGTTTTTAGATCCTTAGGTATCTTAAAACATTCCAGAATGATATCCTCGAAGGAAGCTATGGGGCTCCTTTCAAATGTAAGATTGGGGATTGAAATGGGTATAATTGATGATATAGAACTGAAAAAAATTGATAAACTAATGATTACAATCCAACCAGCTTATATTCAAAACTATGCTAGCAAGGAATTGACTGAAAATGAAAGAAATATAGTAAGAGCAAGCTATATTAGAGAAAGATTATAGATTAGGAGGGATAAGATGGCAATGTTTGGAAGATTCACGGAAAGGGCTCAAAAAGCTATATTATTAGCACAGGAAGAAGCCAAGAGATTACGTCATAACTATGTGGGCACAGAACATATATTATTAGGACTGCTAGCTGAAGGTGAAGGAGTTGCAGCTACATCCCTAAAAAAAATGGGCGTAACTTTAGAAACAGCTAGAAATGAAGTTATAGCAGCCATAGGTGAAGGCAGTTATAATGCGGATATAATGGGCTTTACTCCTAGAACTAAAAGAATTTTCGAGTTGAGTTTCTTAGAAGCGAGAAACTTAGGACATAGTTATGTTGGGACAGAACATATATTGCTGGGCTTATTAGAAGAAAATGAAGGAGTAGCTGTTACCATATTAAATAAATTAGGAGTAGATGTATTAAAGTTAAGGCAGGAAATTTTGAACATCCTATCTAAGGGGCAGGGCAAACAAGGCGTTGAAAGGGTGAAAGGAGATACCCCTAATCTAGATAAATATGGAAGAGACCTAACTAAACTTGCAATGGATGGGAAAATTGATCCTGTAATAGGAAGAACTAAAGAAATAGAAAGAGTAATACAGATACTCAGTAGAAGGACAAAAAATAATCCCGTACTTATAGGAGAACCTGGAGTAGGTAAGACAGCTATAGCAGAGGGATTAGCTCAAAAGATTGTTGAAGGACAGGTACCAGAAATTATAAGGGATAAAAAGGTGGTAACTTTAGATTTACCAGGCATGATTGCTGGAGCTAAATATAGAGGAGAATTTGAGGAAAGATTAAAGTCTGTTATGAAGGAAATTAAAGAAGCAGGTAATATAATACTCTTCATAGATGAACTTCATACCATAATTGGTGCTGGTGCTGCTGAAGGAGCTATTGACGCATCTAATATATTAAAGCCAGTTTTGGCTAGGGGAGAACTTCAAGTAATTGGGGCTACTACCATAGATGAATATAGAAAATATATAGAAAAGGATTCTGCTTTAGAAAGAAGATTCCAACCAATAATGGTAGAAGAACCTACAGTAGAGGATACCGTTAAAATACTCGAAGGTTTAAGGGATAGATATGAAGCTCACCATCGGGTTAAAATTACCGATGAGGCATTGAGAGCAGCAGCAGAACTGTCTAGTAGATATATAACCGATAGGTTCTTGCCAGATAAAGCTATTGATTTAATAGATGAGGCTGCCTCGATGATAAGAATAAATTCTTATGTTGCTCCCGATGGATTGAAAGACTTAGAAGAAAGGTTAGAGGAATTGTCTCAAGAAAAGGAAGAGGCTATAAATACTCAAAACTTTGAAAAAGCTGCTGAAATAAGGGATATGGAAAGGAAGATAAGGGAGGAGTTGGAAAGAGAAAAGAATAGATGGGAAAAAGAAAAACAGACTTCAGATATGGTTGTAGGATATGATGAGGTGGCTAATGTTATATCTAGTTGGACTGGTATACCTGTGGATAAAATGACTACTGAAGAAAGTCAAAAACTTTTAAATTTAGAAGAAATATTACATCAAAAGGTAATAGGACAAGAACAGGCTGTAAAAGCGGTGGCCAGTGCTGTTAGAAGGGCTAGAGTAGGCTTGAAAGATCCTAAGAAACCAGTAGGTACTTTTATATTTGTAGGACCTACAGGAGTTGGAAAAACCTACTTAGCCAAGGCTTTAGCTGAGACTTTATTTGGCGATGAAGATTTGATGATTAGGATAGATATGAGTGAATACATGGAAAAACACTCGGTATCAAGGTTGGTTGGTTCTCCACCAGGATATGTAGGCTATGATGAGGGAGGGCAACTTACTGAAGCTGTTAGAAGGAAACCCTATTCTGTAATATTGTTTGATGAAATAGAAAAAGCTCATCCAGATGTATTTAACATATTGTTGCAGATTTTAGATGATGGCAGGTTAACGGATTCAAAAGGGAGAACTGTAGATTTTAAAAATACGATAATTATAATGACCTCCAATGTTGGAGCTACTAGTCTTAGGAAGCAAAATGTACTAGGATTTTCTTCAGGATTGGAGGAAGAAAAAGAAGAGTATGAGAAAATGAAAGAAACCATAATGGATAATTTGAAAAGAACTTTCAGACCTGAATTCTTGAATAGAATAGATGAGGTAATTGTGTTCCATTCATTAAAAGAAGAAGATGTAAAAGAAATTGTGACCATTATGGTAAAAGATTTAGAAAATAGGATGAAAAAGTTGGATATAAATGTCAAAGTTACTGAAAGAACTATAGACCATATAAGTAAAGAGGGATTTGATCTCGTATATGGAGCAAGGCCTTTGGAAAGGACCATAACTAAGATGATAGAAGATCAATTAGCAGAAGCGATTCTAAAAGGAACTGTCTCCAAAGATCATGATATATTGATCGATTATAGGGATGGTAAATTGGTATTTGAAAAGAGCTCATAGTCTATTTATAGACTATGAGTTTTTTCTTAAATATTTGACCATAGGCAACCTATGGTTTTTCTCTTTTATGAGAATAATATAATTGCTATAATAAGTTTAAAGCTATTAATAATTAGGAGGCCAATATGAAGAAAAAAATCATATATATATGCTCCCAGTGCGGCAGCGAAAGCCCTAAATGGTTGGGACGCTGTTTTGAGTGCGGGGCTTGGAATAGTTTTGAAGAAAAGGTTTTAGATGGTAATGGCAAAAATCAAATAAAGCATAAAAATGAAAATAGGGTATTTCCCGTAAAGTTATCCAAAATAGATATTGATGAAAGCCATAGAATGGTAACTGATATAGGTGAATTTAACCGGGTGTTAGGTGGGGGAATTGTTAAGGATTCAGTAACCATACTAACTGCTAGGCCTGGAGCAGGCAAATCGACCTTATTATTGCAGATATCAAAAAATATTGCTGAAAAGGGGTATAAAGTTCTCTATGCCTCTGGTGAAGAAAGTGAAACCCAGATCAAAAATAGGGCTAATAGAGTATTAGATGATATCCCCGATAAAATTTGGATATTGTCCGATATAAGCATGGATAATGTATTACAATCTGTTGATGCAATAGATCCGGATCTGGTAATCATTGACAGTATTCAAACTTTTAAATTAGATGAGTTTACATCTAGGGCGGGTTCTCCAATTCAAACCATAGAATGTGCTAATGCACTAGTTGAAGTAGCAAAGAACAAGAATAGGCCTAGAGCAGTTATTATGGTGGGACATATGACTAAATCTAATGAAATGGCAGGGCTTAGGACTTTAGAGCATTTAGTAGATACGGTTATATATTTGGAGGGAGCAAGCGACGAAGAGTTAAGGACTTTGGTGGCTACTAAAAATAGATTTGGGCCTACGGGAGAAGTTGGATTATTTAAAATGGAAGAAAAGGGATTGATACCTATAGAAAATTCTTCAGAGTTTTTCGTAACCCATAGGAGTGATAAACAGTTAATACCAGGTAGTGCCTTATCGATGACAAAAGAGGGTTCAAGGCTAATAGTTGTTGAAATAGAAAGCTTAGTGTCCAGATCTTTTACCCCGTATCCTTCAAGGATAGGAGATTGTTTAAGAAAAGACCAGTTGAGTACCTTAATATCCATCCTTGAACAAAGGGGTAGGATGAGCTTATTTGATAAGAATGTGGTGATAAAGACTACTGGAGGATTAAGATTAAAGGAGTCATCTGTAAATTTAGCAATAATAATGAGCATAGCATCTTCAGTAAGGGATGAAGGGATACCTAACGATGTGGTATTTATTGCAGATGTAGGTTTAACTGGTGAATTAAAACCAGTTCCATCTCTGGAAGCTAGAATAAGAGAATTGGATAGAATGGGTTATAGGAGAGTTTATATATATAAAGATGGGATAAAACATAATATAAAGTTAGAAGGACTTGAAATAATCAGATTGAACACTCTACAGGAAGTTATAGATCATGTTTTTGGCAGCTAAGTAAGCATACTGCTTTCAGTTTTTTAGTATTAGAATATTAAGTTTTCCATATAATATTTTTAAATACATTTATTTGGAGGAAAACTCATGAATTTGGACTTGTATAATACCTTAAAACTGGTGGCACCAGGGACCAAGTTGAGAGAGGGATTGGACAATATAATAAAGGCAAAAACAGGAGCTTTGATAGTCATCGGTAGTACTAAAGAGGTATTAAGTATTAGTCATGGAGGTTTTTTTATCAATTGTGAATATAGTCCTTCTAATGTTTATGAATTAGCTAAAATGGATGGTGCAATAATAATGAGCAGCGATTGTAGGAGGATTCTTTATGCTAATGCTCAATTATTTCCATGCTTGCTTATACCATCCCATGAAACAGGAACTAGGCATAAAACAGCAGAAAGAGTAGCAAAACAGACTGGAGTTTTAGTCATTGCCATCTCTCGAAGAAGGGGAGTTATTACACTATATAAATCAAATTATAAATATATATTAAAGGATATAAATGAAATATTAAATAAAGCCAATCAAGCTATACAAACTTTAGAAAAGTATAAGTATATGCTGGATAAGGCAATGGACAATCTGACCACATTAGAACTTAGAAATATGGCTACCCTTTATGACGTAGTAAACACAATACAGAAGATGGAGATTGTCTGGCGGATAGGCAATGAGTTGAATATGTATATTTCTGAATTAGGTACTGAAGGAAGATTACTCGCTATGCAGGTTAAAGAGCTTATTAAGGGGATAGAAGATGACAGGAGAAATCTAATAAAGGATTATTTAAAAGAAGGGTATAAAGATTATAAAACCATAATAAGCGATATAGAACAATTGGATCTCCATCAATTGTTCAACTTGGGATTGATTTCCAGTTTATTAGGCTATAAAGAGGAAGTGGATATTTTAGACATTAAGGTCAAAACTAGAGGATTCAGGATATTGAGTTAAATTTTATAATCAATTTCCATAGGTAAATATAAAAGGCTAAGATATTTTAATATCTAGCCTATATATTTAATATTACTTAAGACTGAAAATACCTAATGTTTTTATATTCTTATATTCGTTTAATATGGCGTCTGATACTTTTATGTCTAAAGTATTAGCTAGAGCAGATAAATAGAAAAGATAGGCTCCTATTTCTTCTAAAAGAATGTCCTTACAACTGGGGCATAATTTACCCTTTATATGATTTTCCATATTATTTTTTATTTCCTCAAGGGACTCCTTATTATAATCCTGCTTTGTAGCGTGAACTTCAATACAGCCACAATAAGTGGCAGACTTAATCACAGCTCTATTAATCCTTGAAGTATATTCATCCAACTTAGTTATTATATCAAGAATGCTTCTATGTCTAATAAGCACGTCATCTACTTGTGTTTGAAAGTTATCAAGATTTATATCGTTATCAATACTTATGGTATTTCTGTCCATTTAATTCCACCCCTGTCAAATAAATATTGTTTATGTTTTTATTATACTTACCGGGACAAGTTGTTGTCAAATAATTCTAGCAATATTTTTAGGAAAGAGAGTAAAAAAAGTAGTTGACAAGTGAATTGAAGCTATGGTATCATATATACTTTACAACCTTTAGCAATTATTGTATAATATAATAAGAAGCCATAAGACAGGAGGTTGTAACATGTTTAGTATTGGAGATAAAGTGGTTTATCCTATGCACGGGGCTGGTATTATAGAGGGTATTGAAGAAAGGGAAATTTTAGGTGAAAAGAGAAAATACTATATAATGCAGATGCCTATAGGAGATATGAAGGTAATGATTCCTGTGGACAATGTTGAAGAAATAGGAATTAGGGAAATAATTGATGCCAAAGAATTGGAAAAGGTAATAGATATTTTAAAAGGCGACAGTACAAAAATGCCTCAAAATTGGAATAGGCGCTATAGAGCCAATATGGAAAAGATAAAGTCTGGGGATATATTTGAAATAGCCTGTGTAGTTAGAAATCTAATGCTAAGAGATGCTGAAAAGACACTATCTACAGGAGAGCGCAAGATGCTAAATAGTGCTAAGCAAATGCTTGTAAGCGAAATGGTATTAGCTACAAACTTCAGCCAGGAAGAAACTGAAAAAATAATAGATGAAGCAGTCAATTCAATATTATAAAATAATAAAATATGTTATATTATTTTAGGAAATGGTAATAAATATACTATGGGAGGTGAGTTGATGCTTGACAAGATCATCAGGGGAGTTATTTCTTTAATTGGTTTATTATTGGGTTATGGAGTAGTAGCGGGTTTAATGGCTTTTGGAATAATTATTGATAATGGATGGGTTAATTTAGCTTTATCTCTTGGCATAAGTTTAATTTTTGGAATTATATTCTTCTTATTATCGAATAGGATTATAAATATTGGTAGAAAAGCGATTCGATTTATGGAAGCTGAACTTCAGAAGGTTCCAGCTTCTGATATTGCTTTAGGTTCTATTGGGCTCATTGTGGGGCTAGTAATTGCTTATTTATTAAGTCAACCCTTTTATAAATTGGAAATTCCATTTTTAGGAGTTGCTATATCCATAGCTCTATATTTACTATTTGGATATTTGGGAATTAAGGTTCCTACTAGGAAAAAAGAGGATTTTACATCTGCAGTTGGGAATATTCGCAAGGGATTCAAAAAGGATAAATTGACAGTTGAATGTAAATCCTGTCCTAAGATATTGGATACTAGCGTTATAATAGACGGAAGAATTGCAGATATTTGTAAGACTGGCTTCATTGAAGGACCTTTAATTATCCCAGAGTTCGTATTGGAAGAACTTCAACATATAGCTGACTCTTCGGATACCCTTAAACGAAATAGGGGAAGAAGGGGTTTGGATATTTTAAATAAGATACAAAAGGAATTAGACATTGAAGTAATAATCCATGATAAAAAATTTGATGATATTAAAGAAGTGGATTCAAAATTATTAAAACTTACAAAATTATTGAAAGGGAAGATCCTGACTAATGACTATAATTTAAACAAAGTAGCAGAAGTACAGGGTATAGAAGTGTTAAATATTAATGAATTAGCCAATGCAGTTAAGCCTATAGTATTACCAGGAGAGGAAATGGTAGTTCAAGTAATAAAGGATGGCAAAGAGTCAGGGCAAGGTTTAGCTTATCTGGATGATGGGACTATGATAGTGGTGGAAAGTGGCAAGAAGCACATTGGTGAAACTATTGATGTATTGGTGACAAGCGTACTTCAAACTTCTGCTGGTAGGATGATATTTGCTAAGCCAAAATCGATCATCGATAAGGCGGTATAGGACCGGTATATGGTCCTTTTTTTATGAGTCTATATCGATTGGTGTGGGATTTTATTACAATACATTAAATTATTAGGTGGCCTAGAATATAAAAATGTTTTAAGTAAATTATATCTATGCTATAATGTTTAAGAGGTGAAATATATGTATGAAAACCACTTTGTATCCGTTATAATTGCAGCTGCAGGCATGAGCCATAGAATGGGATCTAAAATAAATAAGCAATTTATTAACCTTAAAAATAAGCCTATTCTTGCTCATACCATAGAAAAATTTGAAAGGTGTAGATTTGTGGATGAAATTATAGTAGTCGCAAGAGAAGAGGAAATAGAATACTGCAAGAAGGAAATAATAAAAAAATACAAATTCAACAAAATATCCAAGGTTGTTAGAGGTGGAAAGGAGAGGCAAGATTCTGTATATAATGGGATATTGGCTTTAGATGAGAAGGCCGGTATAGTTTTATCTCATGATGGAGCCAGGCCTTTTATTAAGATAAAGGATATAGTATCTGGAATTAAGGGAGCTGCCAAATATGGAGCTTGTGTAATTGGAGTTCCTGTAAAGGATACTATAAAAGTTGTAGCTGATGATAATAATATTGAGAATACACCTAAAAGAAGTCTTCTATGGATAGCACAAACGCCTCAATGTTTTAAAAAGGAAATAATATTAGAGGGATATAAGAAGGCTATAAGTGATGATTACTTAGCTACCGATGATAGTGCATTAGTGGAAAGGATTGGAGTAGAAGTTAAGATGATAATGGGCAGTTATGATAATATAAAGATTACCACTCCAGAGGATTTGGCAGTAGGGGAGCTATTTTTAGAGAATAAGAGTATAATCTTTGATAATAGGAAATTTATCTTACAAAGTAGGTAGGATGATAAATGATGAGAATAGGAATAGGATATGATGTTCATAAACTAGTAGTTGGCAGAGCCCTTATTATTGGAGGGGTTAATATCCCTTATGAAAAGGGGTTATTGGGCCATTCAGACGCAGATGTACTCGTACATGCCATTATGGATAGCATTTTAGGAGCTTTAGCTCTAGGAGATATTGGGGAACATTTTCCAGATAATGATGATCAGTATAAGGATATTTCAAGTTTAATTTTGTTAGAACGAGTATATAATATTATGAAAGAGGCTAAATATAGAGTTGGGAATATCGATGCTACGATTATAGCACAAAAGCCTAAAATGTCCCCTTACATAGGGAATATGAGAGAAAACATAGCTAGAGTACTTAAAGCACCTTTATCAAGCATAAACATAAAAGCTACTACTACTGAAAGACTAGGTTTTGAAGGTCGAGGAGAAGGAATAAGTGCTCAGAGTATTTGTTTGTTAATTTCTGATAGTTAAGGCAAAAACTATTTGACACGGTATCTATATTTTAGTATTATTAATAGTAATCGAATACATGCTATGATAGGAAATAGTAGGTATTAACGGTCTAAGAGAGGAAATCATTAGGTGAGAGATTTCTGACCTTCTTAATACCCAACCCGTCCTTGAGCATTTAAGCAGAATTAAAGTATGCTTAAACGTCAGTCGCGTTAAGATTTCGAGAGGACTTTCTTAGTCTATTAGAGTGGTACCGCGGAAGCAAACCTTTCGTCTCTATTATTTGAGATGAAAGGTTTTTCATTTCAGATAACAATATATGGAAATATTTTAGATTTTATTATAATAAGGTTAGGAGGTAATGTAAAATGAGGATGTCGAAGCTATATATGCCAACTTTGAGGGAAGTGCCAGCGGAAGCAGAAATACCTAGCCATAAATTGCTTTTAAGGGCAGGTATGATGAGGAAATTGGTGTCGGGAGTTTATTCCTACTTACCTCTCGGTTATAGGGTAATTAAAAAGATTGAAAATGTAGTTAGGGAAGAAATGGATAGGGCAGGTTCTCAAGAGTTGTTAATGTCAGCTATTCAACCAAAAGAACTATGGGAAGCTAGCGGAAGGTGGGATAATTTCGGTCCAGAGATGTTTAGATTAAAGGATAGGAACGATAGGGAATTTTGCCTTGGACCTACCCATGAGGAGTATTTTACAGATCTCATTAAAAATGAGATAAAATCTTATAAGCAGTTGCCATTAAACTTATATCAAATTCAAACTAAATATAGAGATGAAAAAAGGCCAAGATTTGGGGTAATAAGGGCTAGGGAATTCATCATGAAGGATGCCTATAGCTTTGATAAAGATGAAGAAGGAATGGAAAAATCCTACAGGGAAATGTGGGAAGCTTATGAAAAAATCTTTACTAGATTAAGATTAAAATATAAGGTCGTAGAAGGTGACTCTGGTGCCATGGGAGGAAATAAGTCCCATGAATTTATGGCTATGGCAGAAACTGGTGAAGGAGTAATAGCTTATTGCAATAATTGTGACTATGCAGCAACAAATGAAAAGGCTAAAGTAGTCTATGAAATAAAAACAAAAGATGAAGAAGAAAAAGATATGGAAAAAGTTCACACTCCAGATATTACAACAATCGATCAATTAGTGGAATTTTTCCGTTCTGACAAGGGGAATTTTGGTAAAGCCCTAGTGTATTTAGCTTCGGGTGAACCTATAGTAGTTATAATACCCGGAGATAGAGAGCTTAATGAAACTAAATTGTGTAATTATTTGAAAATTCCAGAACATGAATTAGAAATGGCAGATGAAGAAACCATCATTAAAGTTTCAGGAGCTAAGAAAGGGTTTACAGGCCCAGTGGGATTAAGGGAAGGAACAAGGCTTATAATAGATTCTAGAATTACTAAAATGAAGAATCTGATTGTTGGAGGAAACGAAACAGATTATCATATTAAAAATGTCAACTATGGTAGAGATTTTGAAGGAGAAATAGCAGAGGACCTATTATTAGTTGAAGAAGGAGATATATGTCCTAAATGTGGAGAACCTCTTTATATAGCGAGAGGGATTGAAGTAGGAAATATATTTCAATTAGGTACTAAATACAGCACAAGCCTACAAGCTACCTTTTTAGACGAGGATGGGAAAGAAAAACCTTTTGTAATGGGATCTTATGGAGTAGGGGTTTCAAGAACTATGGCAGCTATTGTAGAACAATATCATGATGAATACGGTATAATCTGGCCATTGGTTGTTACTCCTTACCATGTAATAATAACCGTTATAAATGTTAAGGATGAGGTACAAAGGGATTTAGGAGAGAAAATTTATGAAGAATTATCTAATGAAGGTTTAGAAGTATTGTTAGACGATAGGAATGAAAGAGCAGGAGTTAAATTCAATGACAGGGATTTAATAGGCATACCTATCCGAATTACAGTAGGTAAAAAGGCAAATGAAAATATTGTGGAATTTTCATTAAGAAAAGAAGAGGGAAGAATTGAGATCCCAACTGATAAAATAATGGATAACATAAGGAAATCATTTGAAGAAGAAGGGTTGGAGATATAATAAGGCTGAGTTTTCAGCCTTATTTTTCACTCTATCATATTAATTAATTTTTTCATTAAATTAGAGTATAATATACTTAACTTGAAATATTTATTTTAATAAGGTATCCTATCTTAGGAACATATTTTGCTTGGAGGGGGAAGGTATGAAAAAAGGCATAATCGCTTTTATTCTAATATGGATTTTATTAATTCCATCACTGATTTTTGCGGAACATGATGGGGGTGTTGTAGTTGCCTTGGGTAAAAATTTATCAGAAGAGCAGAAAAGAGAAATTCTAAACTTCTTCAATGTAGATGAGTCCATTAAGATAATAGAGGTTACCAATGAAGAGGAAAGGGAGTATTTTGGAAAATATATTGACAGCAATATTATTGGCAGTAGGGCCATATCGTCAGTATACGTTAAAAGGCTTCCGGAAGGTGAAGGGATTACAGTTGAAACCCATAATATTACCTGGGTTACTGAGGATATGTATCGAAATGCTTCTATAACTGCTGGAATAAAAGATGCTAAAATAATCGTTTCAAGTCCTGTGAAGGTGTCAGGGACAGCAGCTTTAACAGGAATTATAAAGGCCTTTGAGGATTTAACTGGAGATAGCATATCTGAAAAGGAGAAGGAAATAGCCAGTGAAGAGATTGCTAAAACTGCTTCATTAGGAAATGAAATAGGAAAGGAGAAAGCTCAGGAACTAATTAATAATATAAAAATCTATATAATTGACAACAATATAAAAAGTAAGGGTTCCATAAAGAAGGTAGCTGAACAAATGGCACAGGAATTAGGAATAGAATTGACGGATGAACAAATAGATCAAATTGTTTCTTTAATGAGAAATATCTCTAAACTAAATTTGAATATAGACGACATCAAACAGCAATTAAGGGATATATCTGGGAAAATAGATAAGATCACTGAACAAAATATAGAGATTAAATCCATCCTAGAACGAATACTTGATGCTATAGTTAGATTTTTCAATAGGTTTTTCGGATAATGTTATTTGAGTTTACACAAAAAAATAACTGATATATAATATAGAAGTAATTAAAATGGAAGGAGGTACTCGAACTTGAAAGAGGTTAGGTTGAGATTTGCTCCTAGTCCAACAGGGTATTTGCATATTGGTGGACTTAGGACTGCACTATATAATTATCTGTTTGCAAGGCACCATGATGGTAAGTTCATATTGAGAATTGAAGATACAGATAGAACCAGATATGTTGAAGGAGCTATTGAAAACTTAATAGAATCCCTTCAATGGGCAGGCATTGAATATGATGAGGGCGTATTTATAGAAGATGGCAAATTAGTTCAAAAAGGCGACTATGGGCCTTATATCCAATCGGAAAGGCTTGATATTTATAAAAGATACGTAGATGAACTGATTGAAAAAGGGCATGCCTATTATTGTTTCTGCTCTAAAGAAAGATTAGATAAGGTCAGAGAGGAACAGAAGATAAAAGGCCTTATTCCCAAGTATGATGGATTTTGTAGAAGTTTAAGTCTGGAGGAAGCAAAGGAGAGAATTGCTAAGGGAGAAGAATATGTAGTTAGGCTTAAATTGCCTCCAAATAAGGATATTAAATTTGACGATTTAGTGAGAGGCAGTATCACCATAAATACTGAAGATATAGACGACCAAGTATTATTAAAATCTGATGGCTATCCTACTTATCACATGGCAGTAGTAGTAGACGATCATCTCATGGGTATTACCCATATTGTAAGGGGAGAAGAATGGTTGCCGTCTACACCAAAGCATATATATCTATATGAAGTCTTTGGGTGGGAAAAGCCAGTATATGTTCATCTACCTACGGTTCTTAACAAGGATAGAAAAAAATTGAGCAAACGCCATGGAGATGTATCTGTAGAGGATTTTAAGGAAAAAGGATATCTTCCTGAAGGACTGATAAATTATTTAGCCTTAGTTGGCTGGAGTCCAGAAGACAATGAAGAAATACTCACTATGGAAGATTTAATTAAAAAGTTTTCTTTTGAAAGGGTATCAAAAACTGGTGGAATTTTCGACAAGGACAAATTAGACTGGGTGAATGCCCATCATATTAGAAGTTATGATTTAGACAAGCTGACAAGACTTGCCATACCCTATCTAAAGGAGGCCAATTTAATAGATGACCAGTTTGTATCTGAAAGATATGATTGGATAAGAACCTTGGTGGAAACGGTAAGAGAAGGACTATCCAACTTATCTGAAATAGTAGGTAAGGTAGGTATATTTTTCAATAATCAGATTGAACCGGAAAATGAAGAAGCTTTATCAGTGTTGAAAGGGGAACAGGTTCCGCTTCTTTTAAATGCCTTTAAGGAAGAATTAGAAAATATTGAGGAAATAGATGGGGAATTTGCTAAGACCATAATGAAAAAAATACAAAAATCCACAGGAATAAAGGGGAAAAACTTGTTTATGCCAGTTAGAGTTGCTTTAACAGGCTATGTTCATGGACCAGAATTGGTTAGCATAATATATCTTTTAGGGAAACAGAACATACTAGATAGAATAGAATATGTAGAAAAAAGCTATTTATAATATTAGGGTTAATTTCACCTTAATTTAAAGTGAAATTAAAGTAAATAGTTCAATATAAAGTGGTGAAGAGGGAAAGTAGACCATAATACCTTTCAGAGAGGAGTCTCCACTGGCTGAAAGAGACTTTAAGGTTAAATTATGGTTGAAAATGCACCTTTGAACTGATTACCTGAAATACTAGTAGGGCAATACGGATTACGGCGTTACACGTAATAAAGCGGGCTTTTAACCAAAAAGAGTGGAACCGCGGCAAAGCCGTCTCTTTAATTAGAGGCGGAATTTTTTATCAATTGACAATTATTTAAGGTCAGTTATAAGGCCTTTGAAATCCTTATTATATTAAGAAAATCAGAAGTTAAGTTTGTGGAATAATTGTCAACTATCACTTGTTAATTGTCGATTGAATAAGGATTGCCAATTATCAACTGTCCATTGTCTATTGAATAAAGGGGAGGTTTTATTATGAAACTATATAATACATTGACTCGGAAGAAGGAAGAATTTAAGTCTATTAATGAAAAAATGGTGACCATGTATGTGTGCGGACCTACTGTTTATAATTACATTCATGTAGGCAATGCAAGGCCTATGGTAGTATTCGATACTTTAAGAAGGTACTTTATGTATAAAGGCTATGAAGTGAAATATGTTGTGAACTATACCGATATAGATGATAAGATTATCAATAGAGCTAATGAGGAAAGTAAAACTGCTAAGGAGATTGCTGAAAAATATATAAAAGCCTTTGAGGAGGATGCGAAGGGACTGAACCTTTATGAAGAGAAAACCATACATCCTAGAGCAACGGAATATATAAAACATATGATAGAATTCATAGAAAAGTTAATAGAAAAAGGAGCAGCCTATAATGTTGATGGAAATGTGTACTTTAACATAAATAGTGCAAAGGATTACGGGAAACTGTCTAAAAAGAGCATAGAGGACCTAATTTCTGGAGCTAGGGTAGATGTAAATGAGGAAAAAAGAAATCCTATGGACTTTGCTTTATGGAAAAGGGCAAAAGAAGGGGAGCCCTATTGGGATAGTCCTTGGGGTAATGGAAGACCTGGATGGCATATTGAATGCTCTGTGATGGCTAAAATCCTTTTAGGGGATACCATAGATATTCATGCAGGAGGAGAGGATTTACAATTTCCCCATCATGAAAATGAAATAGCCCAATCTGAAACTTTATCAGGAGAGCCTTTTGCAAATTATTGGTTGCACAATGGTATGTTAACTATAAACAACCAGAAGATGTCTAAATCCTTAGGAAATTTTTTCACGGTAAGGGATATTGGAAAGGAATTTGACTTGGAGGTTTTAAGGTTTTTCTTACTATCTGCTCATTATAGAAAACCTTTAAATTTCAGTAGAGAAGTAATGGAACAGCAAAAAAGTGGATTGGAAAGGTTGTATAATGGTAAGGCCAATTTAGAATATCTGCTGGAGAAATGCATAGATAGAGAGTTAAACCACGAGGATAGAAGCAAATTGGAAAAGATTGACGAGTATAAAAAGCGTTTCATTGATAATATGGAAGATGATATAAATACAGCTGATGCAATAGCTAGTCTATTTGAAATAGTCAAATATTCAAATTCCAATTTTAATGAACATACAGCTAAATTTGTGATACAATATACTTATGATAATTTAATGGAACTGTCTAATATACTTGGAATTTTATCAAAGAAAGAAGAAATTTTAGAAGATGAGATATTAGAGTTAATAGAAAAGAGGACTCAGGCTAGAAAGGATAAAAATTATAAACTAGCTGATGAGATAAGGGATAAATTGAAGGAAATGGGGATAATACTAGAAGATACACAAGAGGGAGTGAAATGGAAAAGGATTTAGCCTATGGATAGAGAGTATAGCAACGCTTTCAGATATATGAACAAAAATTTAAAGGGAGAGGATATAAATATGCTCTCTCCTCTCCAATTGGCTTATATTGGAGATGCAGTATATGAACTTTGTATAAGGACTTATCTGCTCAACAAAGGTACTCCTGTAAAAAAACTTCATAGTGAAACCATCCAATATGTTAAGGCTAAGGCCCAGTCAAATATACTGCATGCTTTAAAAAACCTCTTAACGGAAGAGGAAAAATCTCTAGTTAGACGCGGAAGAAATGCGAAACCAAAATCCATTCCTAAGAATGCAGAACTAATGGATTATAAATATGCTACAGGCTTTGAATCCCTAATAGGTTATTTATATTTGACTGGTCAAGATAATAGAATAATAGAGCTATTTGATAAAATTATCAGTCTCCCTATGGAGAGCTGATTCAACCAAAGAAAAGGGGGAAAAAAATGAAGGTAGAACTATTGAGGTATACGCCGGATGGAGAAAGGCTAATTGCTTCTGCAGCCAAGCTTTGTTATTCATCTGTTGGAATTGGTTCTATAGAAAAGGACTTAGGGCAAGAAAATATGGAAAGATTTTTAGAACTATTGATGGATTTAGGGCATGAATCACCTATAGAGCATGTTGCTTTTACATTTGGGGTAGAAGGAGTTTCTAGAACATTGACTCACCAGCTTGTAAGGCATAGAATTGCAAGCTATTCCCAGCAATCTCAAAGATACGTAAAGTTAGACCAATTCGATTATATAATACCACCTTCAATAGAGGGGGATCCAGAAGCAAAAAGGCTGTTTGTGGAAGCTATGGAAAAAGATCAAGAATATTATAATAAAATTACCCAAATATTATTCAATAGTTATTATGAGGGGTATATTAAACAAGGACTGAATGAAAAGGAAGCTAAACAAAAATCTGAGAAGTTAGCTATAGAAGATGCAAGATATGTATTTCCAAATGCTTGTGAAACTAAAATAGTATTTACAATGAATGCAAGGGCTTTATTAAATTTTTTCAGGCTTAGGACTTGCAATAGGGCCCAATGGGAGATAAGGGAGCTTGCAGTGGAAATGCTTAAACTGGTAAAAAGGATATATCCAATATTGTTTAAAAATGCAGGTCCTGCATGCTTGAAGGGGCCTTGTCCAGAGGGACGTATGACATGTGGTGAAATAGTGAAAGTCAGAAAAAAGTTTAAAAATTTGTGATACTATGGAGAAAGAAAGTGGGAATGAGGAATGGATCAACAATATATAATCGGAAGGAATCCAGTTTTAGAAATATTGAAATCGGATAAGGAGATAGAAAAAATATTAATATTAAAAGGAGACCTAAAAGGTTCTATTAGCAAGATAGTTAGCATAGCTAAGGATAGAAATATTCCAATACAGCAGGTGGACAAAAACAAATTGGACAATTTAGCTAAAGGCGGGTCTCACCAAGGGGTAGCCGCTTTGACCAGTTCCTATACTTATTCTTCCATAGAGGATATACTTAGTAAAGCTGAAAAATTGAAAGAATCACCTTTTGTAGTCCTTTTGGATGGAATAGAAGACCCACATAACTTAGGAGCTATAATCAGAACTGCAGAATGTGCAGGTGTACATGGGGTTATAATACCTAAACGAAGGGCAGCCCAAGTTACTGTTACAGTCTATAAGAGTTCTGCTGGAGCTGTTGAGCATATGTTGGTTGCCAAGGTAAGCAATTTATCCAATACAATCGACATATTAAAAGAAAAAGGTTTATGGGTATATGGAGCCGATGTGGATGGTGAAAATTATTATTTTGATATGAATTTTGAAGGACCTATTGCACTAGTGATTGGGAGTGAAGGCAAGGGATTATCTAGGTTAGTTAAGGAAAAATGCGATTTCCTAGTAAAAATTCCTATGTTTGGTAATGTTTCTTCTCTTAATGCATCTAATGCAGCCTCAATATTAATATATGAAGTGGTAGAGCAGAACCATGAACAAAAAAGGTAAGAAATATAAAGAATACCTATTTGTTGATGGATACAACATTATAAATTCATGGAGTGAACTCAGAGAACTGAGTAGTTTGAATTTAGAGGTGGCAAGAGAAGAACTAATAGAGATTATGGCGGAGTATCAATACTATTCTGGGATTAAGGTTATTATAGTATTCGATGCCCATATGGTAAAGAAAAATGTTGGCAAGAAGGAAACCATTAAGGATGTGGATGTAGTCTATACTAAGGAAAATGAAACCGCAGACCAATACATAGAGAGGGTTTTAGACCATATTGGCAAAAGCAAACGGATAAGAGTAGCCACTTCCGATTGGATGGAGCAACAGATAGTTTTGTCCAGGGGTGGAACCAGAATTTCTGCAAGAGAGCTGGAAGCAGAAATTAAGGACAAAAAGAGAATGATGATGAAAAGAAGGAGTAAAGAGGAGAAAAAAAGCGAGTTATTCATAGGAAGATTAGACGAGGAAACGATAAAAAAATTGGACTTATGGCAAAAGAATAATGAATAGCTTGACTATTTTTGGTTATTAAATTATAATTTAGTTAATTATGGGGTATGTTTCAAACATGGTTTTGGAGGGATGTTTGGTGGGTCTTGGATTATACAATGATTTAGATGCAATCAATTATGAAGATATGGCGGATGAAGATATCGTTGAAGAAGCCAAAACAGGGGATCCTCAAGCTTTGGAATATTTAATTACTAAGTACAAGAATTTTGTTAGAGTAAAAGCTAAAGCTTATTTTCTAGTTGGAGCAGATAAAGAAGATATTATTCAAGAGGGGATGATAGGCCTTTATAAAGCTACCCGTGATTTTAAAAGGGACAAGCTAACTTCCTTTAAAGCTTTTGCGGAACTTTGTATTACAAGGCAAATAATTACTGCTATTAAAACTGCTACTAGGCAGAAACATATTCCACTAAATTCTTACATATCATTGAATAAACCCTTATATGATGAAGAATCGGACAGAACCCTTTTAGATGTAATTTCTGGTGCTAAAATAACTGATCCAGAGGAATTGCTAATTAATAGCGAAGAACTATATTCAATGGAGAATAAAATGGTAGAATTATTAAGTGATTTGGAATGGGAAGTTTTAATGGCGTATCTTGATGGGAAATCCTATCAGGAAATAGCAGACGAATTAAAAAGGCATGTAAAGAGCATTGATAATGCCTTGCAAAGAGTAAAACGAAAGCTTGAAAGATATTTGGAATTAAAAGAATATTAAATTACCTATTGACAACTAAATATCTTGGTAGTAAAATAAGTTACAGTGGTTTTAGATGCCCATGTAGCTCAGGAGGTAGAGCACTTGCATGGTAAGCAAGAGGTCACCGGTTCAAGTCCGGTCATGGGCTCCATACACAAAAAGAAACACCCGGAAGAGTTTTCTTATGGGATTTTATTATTAAGGAGGAATTCAGATGGCAAAGGAAAAATTTGAAAGAACGAAACCTCACGTAAATATAGGTACAATAGGTCACGTAGACCATGGTAAAACCACATTAACTGCAGCAATAACTATGGTATTAAATAAAAGATATGGGTCAGGACAAGTAATGAGCTATGAAAACATAGATAAAGCACCAGAAGAAAGGGAAAGAGGAATAACAATATCCACATCCCACGTTGAATACGAAACTCCAAATCGTCACTATGCACACGTAGACTGTCCAGGGCACGCTGACTATGTAAAGAACATGATAACTGGAGCAGCTCAAATGGACGGAGCAATTTTAGTAGTATCAGCAGCTGACGGTCCAATGCCACAAACTAGAGAACATATACTATTATCCAGACAAGTAGGCGTACCAAAGATAGTAGTATTCTTAAACAAGGCAGACATGGTAGACGATGAAGAATTAATCGAATTAGTAGAAATGGAAGTAAGAGAACTATTAAGCGAATATGAATTTGACGGAGACAATGCAAGCGTAATAGTAGGTTCTGCTTTAAAAGCAATAGAAGACCCAGATGGAGAATGGGGAGATAAGATAATAGAATTAATGGAAGCAGTAGACAGAGACATTCCAGAACCAGAAAGAGAAATAGACAAACCATTCCTAATGCCAGTAGAAGACGTATTTAGTATAACAGGAAGAGGAACAGTAGCAACAGGAAGAGTAGAAAGAGGAGTAATAAAGACAGGAGACAGTGTAGACATAGTAGGATTAACAGATGAATCGAGAACAGTAGTAGTAACAGGGGTAGAAATGTTTAGAAAGATACTAGAAGAAGCCCAAGCAGGAGACAATATAGGTGCATTATTAAGAGGAGTTCAAAGAGACGAAATAGAAAGAGGCCAAGTATTAGCAAAACCTGGAACAATTACTCCACATACAAAATTCGAAGCTGAAGTATACGTATTGACAAAAGAAGAAGGTGGAAGACATACACCATTCTTTAATGGATATAGGCCACAATTTTATTTCAGAACAACTGACGTAACAGGCAACATCGAATTACCAGAAGGAGTAGAAATGGTAATGCCAGGCGACAATGCTAAATTTACTATAGAGTTAATAACTCCGATAGCTATGGAAGAAGGATTAAGATTTGCTATTCGTGAAGGTGGTAGAACAGTAGGTGCTGGAGTTGTTACTAAGATTCTTGGGTAAT